>JBQCEF010000368.1:0-3889 GCA_051960495.1 Nocardioides sp.
GATGTCGGCCCAGGTCTGGGTCGGGTAGTTGAAGATCGAGGAGTACTTCTGCTTGCCGCTGTGCAGCAGGTCGAGCAGCTCGGCCCGGTCAGCGCCGAGGGTCTCGGCCGCGGCGTAGAGGTAGAGCACGTGGCCGGCCTCGTCCTACACCTTGGCCATCAGGATCGCCTTGCGGCGCAGGCTCGGCGCGCGGGTGATCCAGTTGCCCTCCGGCTGCATCCCGATGATCTCGGAGTGCGCGTGCTGGGCGATCTGGCGGATCAGCGTCTTGCGGTAGCCCTCGGGCATCGCGTCGCGCGGCTCGATCCGGCCGTCGGCATCGATCACCCGCTGGAACTCCTCGAGTCCCGCGGTCGTGTCGGCGGTCCCCGCCGAGCCTGCCGAGCCGTCCGGTTCGCGGGCCTCGCCGGGCGCGCTGAAGTCGTTGCCGTACATGCGGCCCAGCATAGCGTGCATCTGTTACACCCCTGCCCCCACAGTGCGCAGTTCGTGTAACACCGGGTCCGGCTGGAAGGATGCCCCCATGAGCTCCCCGACCGCAGATGTGTCCGTCCGCGTCGGCTGGCCCGACGACGCCGCCGGGATCGCCGACGTCCAGGTCCGGGCGTGGCGCCGGGAGTACGCCGACCTGCTCCCCGAGGAGCTGCTGGTCGGGCTGGACCCGGAGGACTTCGCGTCCGCCTGGCACGCCTCGCTGGCCAAGCCGAAGGACGCGCGCAACCGGGTGCTGGTGGCGCTGGAGCGCAACGCCGTGCGGGGCTTCGCCGTAACCGCGCCCGCCTCCGACCCCGACACCGACCCGGTCGCCGACGGGGAGATCGTGGAGCTCACCGTCGACCCGGAGACGACCCGGCAGGGCCACGGGTCGCGACTGGTCCAGGCGTGCGCCGAGACCCTCAAGGCCGACAAGTTCAGTCGGGCACTGGTCTGGCTGGCGAGCACCGACGACGTACGACGGGCCTTCCTCACCGAGGCTGGCTTCGCCCCCGACGGGGCCCACCGGGAGCTCGACCTGCACGGCGACGGCTCGGTCCGCGTGAAGCAGGTCCGCTTGCACGCCGACCTCACCGAGGTCTGAGCGGCCGCCGGCAGCGGGTGAGCCGGTCGGACCCCGTTGGACCGATCCAAGTTTGCGAATTCTCGAGGATGGGAAACCGGACGGCAGCGTGGCTCGTCATATTGGGTGAGGAGCGACGCCGAAGGCTCAAAACGGGGGCCGTCGGTCGGTTTCGTTCGGCGAGGAGCAACACATCGTGCTGGGTCCACTACCACCCATGTATCGCGTCATCGTCTCGGTCTGCACCCTCCTCTCGTTCGCGGGGCTGGGCGCCTGGATCAGCTACCTGATGCCCGAGACCCAGCTGGCCGAGATCGGCACCGGCATCGGTCTCGGACTCGGTGCCATCGTCGTGCTGCTGCTGGTCCACGACTCCACCAACGAGCGAGGACGCCGGGCCCCGGTCCGGCACCGGGCACCGCGGCTCTGAGCCACCACCCCCGCTCCGGTGACGGAGGCGCGGACGGTCGTAGGGTCGTCGCGTGTCCGCCCCGTCCGACGAGCTCCCCGCGCGCGAACGCGCGGCCATCGTCCGCGACGGGCTCGCGGTCGGCATAGCCACCGGCGCCTACGGGATCTCCTTCGGCGCCATCGCGGTGACCTCCGGGCTCAGCGTCCTGCAGGCCTGCACGCTCTCGCTCCTGGTCTTCACCGGCGCCTCGCAGTTCGCGCTGGTGGGGGTGCTCGCAGCCGGCGGCGCCCCGCTGTCCGGGGCCGCGACCGCGCTCCTGCTCGGGTCCCGCAACACGCTCTATGCCATCCGGCTCGCGCCGCTGCTGGGCTGGTCCGGGTGGCGCCGCGCCGCCGCGGCACACCTGGTCATCGACGAGTCCACGGCGATGGCGGTGGCCCGCGACACCGCCCCCGCCGCTCGGGTCGGCTTTCTGTCCACGGGTCTCGCAGTGTTCAGCCTGTGGAACCTCGCCACCCTCGGCGGCGCGCTGGCCGGTACGGCGCTGGGCGACCCCCGGACCTACGGGCTCGACGCCGCCGTCGGGGCCGCGTTCCTCGCGCTGCTGTGGCCGCGGCTGTCCGACCGGCGCAACCAGGTCGTCGCCCTCCTCGCGGCGGCACTGGCGATCTCGCTGGTCCCCCGGACCGCCGCCGGCGTGCCGGTGCTGGCGGCCGGTGTCGTCGCTCTCGCGGCCGGGGTGCTCAGCCGCCGGCCCGACCCCACCGAGATCCCCCAGCGCGGCGACCTCCCCGACGGGGGTGAGCACCGATGACCTGGGCCGCGATCCTGATCGCCGCGGGCGGCTGCTACCTGTTGAAGCTGGTCGGCCTCTCGTTGCCGCCGTCGGTGCTCGAGCACCCGCTGGTCGAGCGGGTCGCCGACCTGATCCCGGTGGCGTTGCTCGCCGCGCTGGTCGCCGTACAGGTGCTCGCGGACGGCCCGGAGCTCGTGCTCGACGCCCGGCTGCTCGGCCTGGGGGTCGCGGTAGTCGCCCTGCTGCTGCGGGCGCCGTTCATCGTGGTCGTCCTCGCTGCCGCCCTGACTGCCGCGCTGGTCCGCCTGCTCTGAGGCCGGGGGCGGACGAACCGCGAATCACCGGATCTCCCGATGAGCGGTCAGTCAGGCAGTGCCCCCACGAGGGCGTGCCAGGCTTGCGGGCATGAACACTGAAGGGCTGCCGGCCGAGGTCCTGGACGACGTGGCCAGCGTGGTCGGGGCAGAGATCAGTCTGCTGAGTCGTCTACCCGGAGGCGTCAATGCCGGTGCCATGCGCGTCCAGCTGGACGGGAGGGCGGAGGCAGTGCTCAAAGCAGAACCCTGGACTCACCCCGCCCACCTCGACGAGACGTTGCGAGCCCAGAGAGTGGTCGAGCACATGCGTGGGCGCGGCTATCCCACCCCGGCCTGGTTCGGAGTGGGGGCAACAGCAACTCAGGTATGGCATCTGATGGACTGCGTTGACGGAGCTCCCGTGCGAGAGCTGAACCCGTCCCTCGTTGAGCAGCTGATGGAGATCATCGAACTCCAGGCTGGCCAAGCCTCCGAGTCCTACGACCACTGGGGGTACGCCTGGCGGATCGCCACCGGTCAGGGATCGGCTGTCGACGGGCTGGATCTCGACGAGACGCCGGAGCAGTCGATTCTCCGACAGTCCGTGGCCAGGCTCTCGGAGTATTCCTCCGTGGTGTCGGCCTTGGTCGAGCGCATGCGGCTCGCGTGTGCCGACGTCCAACCGCCACGACGGTCGCCTGACATGGTCCATGCCGATCTCAACCCGAGCAATGTCCTCGTTCGTGACGGGGCGGTGGTGGCGGTCGTGGATATCGGGAACGCAGGTAGCGGCACCCGGGCGACTGATCTCTGCGCCATCCAGTGGCACACCTTCCAGGATCCGCTGGACGGTGTCCGAAGGCGGCTGTGGACGAGCATCCTCGACCTGGTCGGCTGGGAGGGGGCGGCGGTGATCGCGGCCACGCAGATCCTCCTGCAGCTCGAGTGGCCCATCCGTCTCGGGCGCCGCGACGTCGTTCCAGGGGTGGTCGAGCGCGGCCATCGCGCCCTCGACGAGCTGGACGCGCTTCGCTAACCAACGGCGTGCGGAGCACAACGTGTGCGCGGCGCCCGCAATCTGGCTCTGGTGGGAGGTGTCGCACATGCACTGACTGCCGCTGCCCGCGCTGTCGTGCCGGTGAGCGAAAGCGGTCCTATTGTGTGGATCATGGGGGTTCGCGTCCGCAAGGCTGACCTTGGCGATCTCGATGCGATCGTCGACTTCGGGTCAGCTGTGATTCCGCCGTACTACACCCCGATTCTCGGCGAGAGTGCCGCGCACGCACAGTTGGCCTGGTGGACTGCCGATCGCATGGCGCCTGCCCTCG
>JBQCEF010000369.1:0-5509 GCA_051960495.1 Nocardioides sp.
CACCGACCTTCCCGGCCCGCACGTCCGCCGACGCGGCGTCGATGGCGGTGATGACGGCGTTCGACTTCGGGGCCAGCGCGAGCGCGATCGTGGCCTGCGCGAGGTTGAGCCGCGCCTCGGGCATCCCGATCAGCTGCACCGCCTGGGCCGCCGCGACGGCGGTGGTGAGCGCGGTCGGATCGGCCAGGCCGATGTCCTCGCTGGCGAGGATCACCAGCCGACGGGCGATGAAGCGGGGGTCCTCCCCCGCCTCCATCATCCGGGCCAGGTAGTGCAGCGCCGCGTCCGCGTCGGACCCGCGCACGGACTTGATGAACGCGCTGATCACGTCGTAGTGCTGGTCGCCCTGGCGGTCGTAGCGGACCGCCGCCCGGTCCACCGCGGTCTCGGCCGTCGCGAGGTCGACCGACCCCAGGCCGGTCGCGGTGGCGGCACCGGCCGCCGCCTCCAGGTAGGTCAGCGCCCGGCGGGCGTCTCCCCCGGCCAGCCGGACGAGGTGGTCACGGGCGTCCTCGTCGAGCCCCACGGCACCGGCGAGGCCCCGCTCGTCCTTCAGCGCGAGCTCGATGACGCCGCGCACGTCGTCGTCGGTCAGCGGCTCGAGCGTCAGCAGCAGCGAGCGCGAGAGCAGCGGCGAGATCACCGAGAAGAACGGGTTCTCCGTGGTCGCCGCCACGAGCGTGACCCAGCGGTTCTCGACGCCCGGGAGCAGCGCGTCCTGCTGCGCCTTGGTGAACCGGTGCACCTCGTCGACGAACAGCACGGTCTCGGTGCCGCTGCGGGCCAGCTGGGCGCGCGCACCGTCAATGGCGGCGCGGACCTCCTTGACGCCGGCCGCGACCGCGGAGACCTCCACGAACCGCCGGTTGGTCTGCTGGGACACGATCGAGGCGATCGTGGTCTTCCCGGTGCCCGGCGGCCCCCACAGCAGCAGGGACATCGGCTGGTCGCCCTCGATCAGCCGCCGCAGCGGTGCCCCCGGCGCCAGAAGGTGCTGCTGGCCGACCAGCTCGTCGAGCGTGCGCGGGCGCATCCGCACCGCCAGCGGGGCCGAGGCGTGCGAGTTGCCCGCCAGGGTGCCGCCGGAGTCACCCGGCCCGCGTCCCGGGTCGGGCGCACCGATGTCGAACAGGCCTTCCACGCCGTCACTGTAGAGGGCCGTTCGACATCGTCCGTCAGGAGACCGGCGGCTCGCTCGCTGGAGCGCTGTGGTCGGTGCCGTCGTTGGAGTGCTTGATCTCGTGGGACGGCTCGCCGTGCTGGAGCTTGTCCGACGCGGCGGCGTGCTCGCGCAGGTCGGTCCAGGTGTCGGAGAA
The DNA here is from genome assembly GCA_051960495.1 of Nocardioides sp. GTDB lineage: Bacteria > Actinomycetota > Actinomycetes > Propionibacteriales > Nocardioidaceae > Nocardioides_B. The sequence goes on from JBQCEF010000369.1 coordinate 1,317, forward strand.
GCCCGGCTTGTTGAGGTCCTCCGTGCTCGGCGTGGCGCCGCTCACCGGCGTACCGTCCTGGTCGACCCCCAGCGCGCTCAGCGTGATCGGGTGGCTCGGCGCGGTGCCGTACTCCCCCGCGAAGTGGCAGGCGACCTTGTGCGTCTTGCCGATCTGGAGCAGCGGCGGCTCCTGGCGGGCGCAGATGTCCTGCGCCATCCAGCAGCGGGTCCGGAAGCGGCAGCCCGACGGCGGGTTGATCGGGCTCGGCACGTCACCCTCGAGCGGGATCCGCTCACGGCGGCCGCCCTGCGCCGCCTGCTTCACGTCGGGCACCGCCGAGAGCAGCGCCTGCGTGTAGGGGTGGTTGGGGTGGTTGTAGAGCGTCTCGCGGTCACCGATCTCGACGATCTTGCCGAGGTACATCACCGCGATCTCCGGGCAGAAGTGCCGGACCACGGCGAGGTCGTGGGCGATGAACAAGAAGGCGATGCCGAACTCCTTCTGCACATCGCCGAGCAGGTTCACCACCTGCGCCTGGATCGACACGTCGAGCGCCGAGACCGGCTCGTCGGCCACGAGCAGCTTCGGCTGCAGGGCGAGGGCCCGGGCGATGCCGATGCGCTGGCGCTGGCCGCCGGAGAACTCGTTGGGGTAGCGGTTGTAGTGCTCGGGGTTGAGCCCGACGACCTCGAGCAGCTCCTGCACGCGCTTGAGGGTGTCCTTCTCGGGGACCATCTTGTGCACCCGCAGCGGCGTCCCGACGATCGTGCCCACGGTGTGGCGAGGGTTCAGCGAGCTGTAGGGATCCTGGAAGATCATCTGGATCTCGCTGCGCAGCGGGAGCATCTCCTTGTTGGAGAGGTTCCCGATCTCGCGTCCGTCGAACTTCATCGACCCCGAGGTGGGGTCGTAGAGACGCGTGATGAGCCGTCCGGTCGTGGACTTGCCGCAGCCCGACTCGCCCACGAGGCCGAGCGCGCTGCCGCGCTTGACCTGGAACGACACGCCGTCGACGGCCTGGACCTGGCCGATCGTGCGCCGGATCAGGCCCGAGGACCGCACCGGGAAGTACTTCCGCAGGTTGGTCACCTCGAGGATCGGGGTGCCGTCCTGCGAGGTCGGCTCCTGGGCAGGGGCGACGTCAGGGTTCGTCATGGTGGTCATTGTTCCTCACTCACCGGGTCTCGGGTGCGGACGCAGCCGAACCGTCGCCCTCGGGCGAGTCGTCGCGGGCGAGGTCGACCATGTCCGGAGCGATCTCCGGCAGCACCTCGGTCAGGTAGATCTCGTCCGGGTTGGCCAGGTGGCAGCGCTTCAGGTGGTTGGGCTTGTTGCCCGTCACCAACGGGGGCAGCTCGGTGCTGCACAGGTTGCCCGGCACCTTGTCCTTGTGCGCGCAGCGCGGGTGGAACGGGCAGCCGGGGGGCGGCGACAGCAGCGACTGCGGGTTGCCCGGGATCGGGATCAGTCGCGCCTCGGTGTCCCCGCGCACGTCGGGGACCGACGACAGCAGTCCCCAGGTGTAGGGCATCTCGGGGTGGGTGAGGATCTCCCGGGTCGGTCCGTGCTCCACGGCCCGGCCGGCGTACATCACGAGCACCTCGTCGGCCATCTCGGCGACGACCCCGAGGTCGTGGGTGATGATGATGATCGCGGAGTTGAAGTCGCGCTGCAGCTCCTGCAGCAGGTCGAGGATCTGCGCCTGCACGGTCACGTCGAGAGCCGTGGTGGGCTCGTCGGCGATCAGCAGCTTCGGGTCGTTGACCAGCGCCATCGCGATCATCGCGCGCTGGCGCATCCCCCCGGAGAACTGGTGCGGGTAGTCGTCGACGCGGCTGCGCGCCTGCGGGATCCCGACCCGGTCGAGCATCTCGATCGCCTTGGCGCGCGCCTGCGACTTCGAGACGTCGTTGTGCGCGCGGTAGGCCTCGGCGATCTGGTTGCCGACCGAGTAGAACGGGTGCAGCGCGGTCAGCGGGTCCTGGAAGATCATCGCGACGTCGTCGCCGCGGATGCTCTTCATCTCGTTGTTGGACAGGCCGACGACCTCGCGCCCACCGACCCGGATCGAGCCGGACATCCGCGTGCGCTTGTAGTCGTGCAGGCCCATGATCGCCATGGAGGACACGCTCTTGCCGGAGCCGGACTCGCCCACGATGCCGAGCGTCTTGCCCTGCTCGAGCGTGTAGCTCATCTCGGTGACGGCCTGCACGAGGCCGTCGGCCGTCGGGAAGCTCACCGTCAGGTCGTCCACGACCAGGTAGGGCTCCCCCGGACGCGCGTCGGTCCGGCTCGGCGATCCGCTGAGGTCGATGTCGGTCATGTGAGACGCACTCTCGGGTCGATGACGCTGTAGATGATGTCCACGACGATGTTCGCCACCACGATGAACGCAGCGGCGATCAGCACGGTCGCGGAGATCACCGGCAGGTCCTTGGTGTTGATGGCGTCCAGGGCCGTCAGTCCGATGCCCTGGATGTTGAAGATCCGCTCGGTGAAGATCGTGCCGGCGAGCAGGAAGGCGAAGTCGAGGCCGAAGATCGTCACGATCGGGACGATCGCGGCGCGCAGCCCGTGCTTGAGGGTGACCCGGCGCTCGTTGAGGCCCTTGGCGCGCGCGGTGCGCACGTAGTCCTCGTTCATCGACTCGATCATCGAGCCGCGGCTGAACCGGGCGTAGGCCGTCGCGTAGGCCAGCGCCAGCACGATCCAGGCGAGCAGCAGCCCCTTGACGAAGGCCAGCGGGCCTTCGGAGAACGGCGAGAAGTAGCCGCTCTCGGGGAAGATCCCCCACTGGCTGATCAGGAACAGGTAGCTCAGCAGCGCGAGCAGGTAGTAGGGGATGGCGTTGATGAACAGGCTCGATCCGACGATGAGCCGGTCCGTCGTCGTCCCTCGATGTCGTGCGGCGAAGATGCCCAAGGACACGCCGAAGATCAGGAACAGGATGGACGCGCCCACCGCGACGGAGAGCGTCGCCGGGAAGCGTGAGAGGAGATAGTCGGTGACGTTCAGCCGCAGCTTGAACGACACCCCGAGGCAGGGCGCGTCGCACTTGATGCTGATCGCGCCGGCCTGGAAGTCGTTGCCTACGAAGATGCCCGAGACGTAGTCGCCGTACTGCTCGACGACCGGCCGGTCGAGTCCCAGCGCGGTCCGGATGTTCTCCAGGCGCTGGGGGGTGCACTTCGTCTCCGGGCAGTAGGCCAGCGCCGGGTCCGACGGGCCGTAGAAGAAGAGTGCGAAGACGGCGACGGAGACCACCAGCAGGACCAGCAGCCCTGAGATGATGCGCCGCACGATATAGCCGAACATGAGGTGGTCTCCTCGATCACGGTGGCGGCCCGATGGGGGCGGGTGGTGACCCGCCCCCATCGGGATGTTGCGCTCAGCTCGTCCGGGCCGGAGCCCGGAGGAGCATCATCACTTGGTGATGTACATCCGAGCAAACGTCGGCATGCCGCGGATGTTGTCGTTGGCCATGCCACCGACCTTGGAGCCGTGGATCATCGCAGTACCCGAGTAGCCGAGGTTGACGGCCGGGTAGTACTCGGTCTCCATCTTCTTGTCGAACTCACCCCAGGCCTTGGTGGCCTCCTCGGGGCTCATCGTGTCGAGGATCTTGTCCTGGAGGTCGTCCATCTCCTTGACCTTGAAGTTCGACGGGTTGGGCATGCCCTCCAGGCCGACCAGGTCACCGGACCACTGGGCCGGGAACCACGAACCGCCGGACGGCCAGTCCGAGCACCATCCGCTGGAGCGGACGTTCTGCGGGCTGTCGTAGACGGTGCGGTCGGTGCGAGCGGTCGCCGAGGTCGTCGCGATCGGCGAAGCCTTGAAGCCCGCGGCCTCGAGGCCCTTGACGATCTGGTCCTTGCCCTCGACCGACTCGGGAACGTCGGTGTTGAACAGGAACTTGATCTCGAAGCCCTCGGCACCGGCCTCCTTGAGCAGCTGCTTGGCCTTCTCGGTGTCGGTGTTCACGCCACCGATGCCCAGCGGGTCGTACTCGACACGGCCGGCGGTGCCCGGCGGCAGGATCGCGGTGCCCGGGACGCGGGTCACGCCCTGGACCTCACCGATGCCCTTCCAGTAGGCCTCGTAGGGGAACGCGTAGCCGATGGCCTGGCGCACCTTGAGGTCCTTGATCTTGGTCATGTCGAGGAACCACATGTAGGTGCACGGCGAGGTGCCGGTCACCAGACGGTCCT
>JBQCEF010000370.1:0-9661 GCA_051960495.1 Nocardioides sp.
GGGTGGCGCGGGGGAGGGGATAGTCAGGCGGGTGGTGTGGCCGGGTACCAATTTGGGGGTGGAGTCGTGTGCCGCCGCGGGGTGGCCGCCGCCGAGGCGTCGTACCCGTCGGCGGCGCCGGCCCGCGCGGAACACGTCGTCGACGGCAAGCGAGGTGGCCGGTTCGTGGGCGCGAACGTGCTCGGCGAGCAGCGTGGGCAGGTCGTGCGTCATCGGGGCTCCTCGGTGAGCGCGAGATCGGGAAGGTGGCGGCGCAGCGTCTCGAGGGCGCGCGAGGTCTGGCTCTTGACCGTCCCCTCGGCGAGGTCGAGCGTCTGGGCGGTGGCGGCGACCGAGAGGTCGTCGAGGAAACGCAGGGCGACGATCGCCCGCTGCCGGGCCGGCAGGAGGGCAAGGGCGGCGGTCAGGTCCAGCGGCGCCTCGAACTGCAGAGCGGCGGTGTCGGGCACGTGCTCGGTGAGGTGCTCGCGGCGGTGACGCCGCAGGTGGGACAGGCACTGGTTGACCAGGGTCCGGCGCGCGTACGCGTCGACGGTCTCCTGCCGGATCCGGGGCCAGTGCAGGTACAGCTGGACGAACGTCGCCTGCACCATGTCCTCGGCGACGTGCCAGTCACGGACGACGAGGTACGCCGTGCGTCGCAGCGTGACGGCCCGGGCCGAGAAGTACTCCTCGAGCTCCGCCTCCAGGCATTGCCGCCGCTGCCGCCGCATGCTCACCCCGTTCGTCGCCACCACCGCTCGCCGGTGGCCCTGCTCTCCCTACGCGCGAGCACCCCGGTCAGGTTCGCACGCGACTCCGATCAGTTCTGCTCGGACGGGTCCTGCCCGTGCCAGTCCTGCTCGCGTCAGTCCTGCTCGGCGGCGACCGCCCGCGCGAGGGCGTCGGGGTCGCGGCCGACCACCGTCGTGCCGTCGTCCGCGGTGAGGATCGGGCGCTGGATCACGATCGGGTGCGCCACCATCGCGGCGAGCCAGGCGTCACGGTGCTCGGGGTCCTTCGGCAGGTCGATGCCGGCCTCGCGGGTCTCCTTGGGCCGGGCGACGTGCCAGGGCTCCATGCCGAGCCGGTTGAGCACCGCGGCGAGCTCCTCGGCCGTCGGCGGCTCGTCGAGGTAGCGGCGCACGGTGTAGTCGACGCCCGCCTCGTCGAGCGCGGCCGTGGCGGCCCGGCACTTCGAGCAGGCCGGGTTGACCCAGATCTCCATGTCAGTCGACCTCGAGCTCTTCTGCGCCGGTCATGACGACCAGTTCCTCGAAGGTGCTGCTGAAGACCGCGGCGGGGTGGCCGGCCGCGGCCCAGACCTCGTCGTACTTGCGGAGCCACGGGTCGATGTACGTCGGGACCGGCGCCGGGTGGGCGATCGGGGAGACCCCGCCGATCACCTGGCCGGTGTGCGTGCGGACGAACTCCGGCTTGGCGCGGCCGAGCCGCTGCACCCCCAGCGCGTCGGCGACCTTGGCGGTGTCCACCCGGTGCGCCCCGGAGGTCAGGATCAGCACCGGGGAGCCGTCCGCGTCGAACAGCAGGCTGTTCGCGATCGCCCCGACCTCGCAGCCGAGCGCCTGCGCCGCGAGGGCGGCGGTGTGGACGGTGTCGGGCAGGACCACGATCCGTCCGGAGCCGCCGAGCCGCTCGAGCTCGGTGCGGAACCGGGCGATGGACGGGTGCTCGGGGGGAGTGCTCATGCCCGGTGACTCTAGCCGCTGCGCGGGCTTTCCCCAGGTTGCGCGGAAAGGGTTGACGGGTTGTCGGAGGGGCGGTGTACCGTGAAGGTGTTCGAACAAATGTTCGAACGGACTCGCTCCGGGCGGGGGTGATCTCGACCCCACCTCCACCGGGGCGGGACCTGCGGCGAGGACGGCCGGATAGCGACCGGTCGTCATCGTCGCAGCACCCGGGGACGGTCCGGCGAGCTGATGGCGGACCGAGGGCGGCGGAGCGGTGGCAGACCGGTGGCAGGCCGGCGAGGACCGGTGAGGGAGAGGTGGCGCAGATGCGGAAGTACGACGACCCGGTCGAGGTGCGCCGGGGGATGGTGCCCGGCCCCGGCGGCCGGCAGGAGGGCCCCGAGCAGTTCCTGTGGCGCGGCCGGCTCTGGAAGGTGTGCGACGTCGTCGCGCACTGGGTGGAGACCGGGCCGTGGTGGCAGTCGCGCGGGGCCGAGGCGGTGCACGGCACGGAGAGCCTCGACGCGGCCGGCCCCGGCAGTGCGGTCGAGGACGCAGCCGCAGGGGCGAGCGGCACGGGCGTCGGCGTGGCGACCCCGGTGGACCTGCTGGCCGAGCGGGAGGTCTGGCGGGTGGAGGCGGCCCGCGGGCTCGCTGCGGCCGGTGCCGGGCGCGGGATGTTCGACCTGGTCCTGGACTGGACCGACGGGTCCTGGCAGCTGACCCGCTGTGCGGACTGACGTGGCGGGACCGAGCGGACCGAGCAGACCGAGCAGACCGAGGAAGAGGAGCACGAGATGACGACAGCACCCACCACCGCACCGGGCACCGGGTTCGGTGTCCCGGCGGCGAGCCACGCCTACCTGGAGCGGGCGGCGGCCTCGCTGCAGGAGGCGATCACCACCACCGAGATCCCGCTGCGCTACGCCCTGGCCCACGTCGCCGCGCTGCGGGCGACCGCGGCCCTGCTCGCCGCACGGACCTCCCCGGTGCCCGCGCCGCGGCGGGGCCGGGCGCAGAAGAACGCGTGGGTGCTGCTGGCCGAGGTGGCGCCCGAGCTCGCGGAGTGGGCGGCGTTCTTCTCGGCCGGTGCAGCCAAGCGGGCCGCGGCCGAGGCCGGCTCCCAGCGGGCCGTCACCGAGCGGGAGGCCGACGACCTGGTCCGGGACGCGGACCGGTTCCTCGGCCTGGTCGTGGAGGCACTCGGCCTGCACCGGCACGTCCCGGTCCCCGAGCACCTGCCGGTCAGCTGCGCGAGCTAGTGCCGTGTCCGATCCGTTCGTGCACCTCCACGTGGCGTCGGGGTACTCCCTGCAGTACGGCGCCTCCCACCCGCACGCGCTCGTCGAGCGTGCCGTCGAGCAGGAGATGGACACCCTCGCGCTGACCGACCGGGACGGCACCTACGGCGCGGTCCGGTTCGCCAAGGCCTGCCTGAGCGCGGGGGTCCGTCCGGTCCTCGGCGTCGACCTCGCGGTCGCGCCGTCGGGGATCCTGCCTACCTCCGCGGCGTCGGGCCAGTCCGGCGGCGGGAGCCCGGGTGACGGTGTGCCGCGGACCCGGACCCCGGCGCGCGGCGGGGCGTTCCGGGACCGGCGGCTGCCGCGGGCCACCTTCCTCGCCGGCAGCAAGCAGGGCTGGGCCGCGGTGTGCCGGCTGGTCTCGGCCACCCACCTCGCCGGGGAGCGGGGCGACCCGGTCACCACGCTCGACCTGGTCGCCGAGCACGTCGCCGGGCGTGACGTGGTGGTGCTGCTCGGTCCCGGCTCGGAGCTGGGCCGGGCGACCACGCTGCGCCGCGCCGACCTGGCCCGGGCGGTGCTGCGGCCGTGGCTGGAGGCGATGGGGCGTGCCGACCTGCTGGTGGAGGTGGTCTCCCACCGGCTGCCCGGGTCCGGGCCGGGCTCCTCCCCGCACGCCGCCCGGATGGCCGGCCTCGCCCGGGAGGACGGGCTGGGCATGGTGCTCACCAACGCGGTGCGCTACGCCGACCGCTCCGACGCCCCCACCGTCGACGTCCTCGACGCCGCCCGCCGGCTGGTGCCGCTCGGCTCCGCCGACCTGCGCAACGCCGGCACCGACCTGTTCCGGGGCAACGCCGAGGGGTTCTTGAAGTCCGGCAAGCAGATGCACGACGTGGCCGAGGAGATCTGCCGGTTCGCCGGCCTCGACGGGCACAGCGACCGGGAGGCCCGCAACCTGCTCGCCCGGACCCGGGTGGTCGCCGACCGGTGCGCCGTGGACCCGCGGGCCGACCTCGGGCTGGGGGAGGTGCACTTCCCGGAGTTCGAGCTGTCCGGCGGTTCCGAGACGTCGCTCCGCTCCTCCTCGACCACCGGACCCGAGGGCCGTGCGGACGCGCTGCTGCGGGCCCGGTGCGAGGCGGCGATCGGCGACCGCTACGGCAGCGCGCCGAAGCAACGGATCTGGAAGCGGCTCGACGACGAGCTCCAGGTGATCGGCCAGCTCGGCTACGCGTCGTACTTCCTCACCGTCGGCGACGTCACCGACCTGATCCGGGGGATGGGCGTGCGCTGCGCGGCGCGGGGGTCGGGCGCGGGCAGCCTGGTGAACTACCTGCTCAAGATCTCCGGCGTCGACCCGCTGCGCCACGGGCTGTTGATGGAGCGGTTCCTCTCCCCGCTGCGCCAGGCGCTGCCCGACATCGACGTCGACGTGGAGTCCGCGCGCCGGCTCGAGGTCTACGCGGCGATCCTCGACAAGTACGGCGGGGAGCGGTGCGTGTGCGTCTCGATGATGGACACCTACCGGGTCCGGCACGCCGTCCGCGACGTCGGGGCCGCGCTCGGCATGCCGGCCGGGGAGATCGACGCGATCGCCAAGGCGTTCCCGCACATCCGCGCCCGGGACGCCCGGCTGGCGCTGCGCGAGCTCCCGGAGCTGCGGGCGTCCGGGCTCGCCGAGGAGCGGCTCGACCTGCTGTTCCGGCTGGTGGAGAAGCTCGACGGGCTGCCGCGGCACATCGCGGTGCACCCGTGCGGGGTGCTGCTCTCCGACGCCACCCTGCTCGACCGGACCCCGGTGGAGGCGTCGTACGCCGGGTTCCCGATGAGCCAGTTCGACAAGGACGACGTGGAGGACCTCGGCCTGCTCAAGCTCGACGTGCTCGGCATCCGGATGCAGTCCTCGATGGCGCACGCCCTCGACGAGATCAAGCGGGTCGACGGCGTGGAGATCGACCTCGACGACGAGGGCAGCGTGCCGTTCGACGACACCCGCACCTTCTCGATGATCTCCCAGGCCAAGACCCTGGGCTGCTTCCAGATCGAGTCGCCGGGGCAGCGCGAGCTGGTCGGCAAGTCGGGGCTGGAGACGTTCGAGGACATCATCACCGACATCTCGCTGTTCCGGCCCGGCCCGGTGAAGAGCGACATGATCACGCCCTACCTCAACGCCAAGCAGGGCTGGCGGATGCCGCACTACTTGCACGAGGACCTGCGCCCGATCCTGGGTCAGACCCAGGGCGTGGTGGTCTTCCACGAGCAGGTGATCGAGATGATCGCGCTGTTCACCGGCTGCACGCTGGCCGAGGCCGACGAGGCGCGCCGGGCGCTCGGCGACGTCGAGGGGATGGCGCAGACCAGGCTGTGGTTCTTCCCGCGGGCGATGGGGCGCGGCTACTCCCAGCGGCTCGTCGAGGAGGTCTGGAAGGTGCTCGAGGCGTTCGCCTCGTTCGGCTTCTGCAAGGCGCATGCCGCGGCGTTCGCCCTGCCGACCTACCAGTCGGCCTGGCTCAAGGCGCACTACCCGGCGCACTTCCTGGCCGGGGTGCTCACCCACGACCCGGGGATGTACCCCAAGCGGCTGATCCTCGACGACGCCCGCCAGTTCGGCATCGCGGTGCTCGGCCTCGACGTCAACGCGAGCGAGAAGACCTACGTGGTGGAGAAGGTGGGGGTGTACGACGAGCCTCCCCCGGAAGTGATGGGGCAGCCACCTCGACATGTCCCAGGACCGGGCCTGCCGGACGGACGTGCTTATGGGATCCGGCTGGCGCTGTCGGAGGTGAAGGGGATCTCCGAGGCGGAGGTGGACCGGATCGTCGCGGCGCGGCCCTACCAGTCGCTCACCGACTTCTGGCACCGCGCCCGGGTGTCCCGGCCGGTCGTGGAGCGGCTCGTGCTCGCCGGCGGGTTCGACTCCGTCTACGGGATCGGGGGAGCGCTCGCCGGGTTGCCCGGCGTGCGCCGGCGCGGCACGGTCACCCGGCGCGACCTGCTGCTGCAGGTGGCCGACCTCGGCCGGCACAGCCGGGCGGTCGAACGCGCCGGCCAGGGCCGGGGCGGCCGTGGCCGGGGACTGGGCCGGGGGCTGGGCGGTGGTGCGGCCCGGACGGCGAACGCCGCAACCACCCGGGCCGGTGAGGCTGCGGCTCGCAACAGCAGCGACCCGGCGGTGCGGGACGAGGCGGACGGGGGCGTGTGGGCCCGGGCGGCCCGCCAGTCCAAGGCGACACCGGCGGCGGCTCCCGTCACCTCGGTCCAGCTCGCCCTCGACCTCGGGGACACCCCGGTCGACGGCGAGGTGAGCGGGCTGCCGGAGATGACCGGCTCGGAGCGGGTGCGAGCCGAGCTGGAGATCCTCGGCCTCGACGTGAGCCGGCACGTCATCGACTTCTACGGCGGCTTCCTCGACGCCCTCGGCGTGACCCGGTCGGTGGACCTGTCGACCCGGCGCAGCCGGTCCGAGGTGCTCGTGGCCGGGGTGAAGGTCGCGACCCAGACCCCACCGATCCGGTCCGGGCGCCGCGTCGTCTTCCTCACCCTCGACGACGGCACGGGCCCCGCCGACGCGACGTTCTTCGAGGACGTCCAGGGGCCCTACGCCGCCACGGTGTTCCACTCCTGGCTGCTGGTGGTCCGCGGCGAGCTGCGTCGTACCGGACGGCACGGCATCTCGCTGCGCGCGACCGGCTGCTGGGAGCTGCCGGTGCTGCACGAGCTGTGGCAGCACGGCGGGCCCGACGGGCTGGCCGCGGTGCACGAGTTCATGGCGCGGGTGCCCCAGGGATTCGAGGCGGCCGGGCCCGGCGGCGCGGGCGAGGAAGCGGTGCGCGGGGCCGCGGAGAGCCGGTCCACCCGCCCGGTGATGGCGCCGCTGCCGCTGGTCGGGTCGGGGAACGCCGACGGGGCGAGCCATCACCCCGGCAGCGCCGGCGGGATGGGGCGCCGACGGGTGCTGGTGCACTCCAGCGGGTTCGCCATGTCGCCCTACGCCGACGTGAAGCCGCCCGGCGAGGACACCAAGAGCGCCCCCCGCAAGCTCTGGCACTCCTCACCCGGGAGCTCCGGTGGCTGAGGTTGCCCTAGGGTTGGCGCCATGTCGGGAGACCAGCGCACCCCCCTCCAGCCGTCGGTCCAGCCGTCGGCGCAGTCGCCGCTGCAACGGCGCAGCGCCGCACGCACGACCGTGGTGTGGAACGCCCTGCGCGGAGTGCTCGAGCAGACGGCCGGGGGGCAGGCGCGGCACGAGCCGTGCCACGTGGTCGACATCGGCGGCGGCACCGGCGGGTTCGCCGTCCGCGTCGCCGAGCTCGGCCACCGGGTCACCGTCGTCGACCCCAGCCCCGACGCGCTGGCGATCCTGGGCCGGCGGGCCGAGGAGAGCGGGGTGGCCGACCTGGTCACCGCGGTTCAGGGCGACCTGGGCACCGTGCCCGACCTGGTCCCGGCCGGGAGCGCCGACGTGGTGCTGTGCCACGGCGTGCTCGAGATCGTCGAGGACTCCGGGGCCGCACTGCGGACGATCGCCGGGGTGCTGCGTCCCGGCGGCGTGCTCAGCCTGCTGGTCAGCCAGCGGCACGCCGCGGTCATCACCCGCGCCATGGCCGGCCACTTCGGCCAGGCCCAGGCCATCCTCGAGGGGGACAGCGCCGGCGAGGCCGGCAGCACCCACCGGTTCACCGCCGACGAGGTCGCCGCGATGCTCGACGCCGCCGGCTTCGACACCACCGCGATGCACGCCGTGCGCGTCTTCGTCGACCTGGTCCCCAGCTCGCTGGTCGACCTCGAGCCCGGCGCAGCCGACCGGCTCGTCGCGCTCGAGCAGGCCGTCGCCGACCGGCCCGAGTACCTCCCGCTCGGCACGCAGGTGCACGCCCTGGCCACCCTGCGCTGACCCACGCCGCACCGGAGGCGGACGGTGAGCGTCCCGGTGCGGTCCGACCCGGCCGCGCTCGACGCCGCGTCGTGGCGCTGCCCGGTCCTGCACGTGGACATGGACGCGTTCTACGCCTCGGTGATGACCCGTGACCGGCCGGACCTGCACGACGTACCGGTGATGGTGGGCGGCGGGCACCGCGGCGTGGTGCTCTCGGCGAACTACCTCGCCCGCGAGCACGGCGTGCACTCCGCGATGCCGATGACCCGGGCACGCCGGCTCTGCCCCCAGGCGGTCGTGCTGGCGCCGGACTACGCGACGTTCAGCACCGTCTCGGCCTCGGTGATGGAGACGTTTCGCCAGGTGACCCCGGTCGTGGAGGTGCTCTCGATGGACGAGGCCTTCCTCGACGTGTCCGGGGCGCTGCGGCGGCTCGGCTCGCCGTACGCCATCGCCGAGCTGCTGCGTGCCCGGATCTACGACGAGCAGCAGATCACCTGCTCGGTCGGCGTGGCCGCCACGGTGGCGACCGCCAAGCTCGCCTCCCGGCGGGCCAAGCCCGACGGCGTGGTGGTGGTCCCGCCCGACGCCGTCACCACGTTCTTGCACCCCCTCGACGTCGGCGAGCTGTGGGGGGTGGGGGAGAAGACCGCGCAGATGCTGCACCGGCTCGGGCTGCGCACCGTCGGCGACGTCGCGCACACGCCGCTGCCCACCCTCCAGCGGGCGGTGGGAGCAGCGATGGGCGAGCAGCTGCACCGGCTCGCGTGGGGCCACGACCGGCGGACCGTCACCGAGCGGCGTGGCGCCGACGAGCCCGACCGGAGCATCGGTGCGCAGGAGACCTTCGGCCGCGACACCGACGACCGGGAGGTGGTGCTGCGCGAGGTGCTGCGGCTCAGCGCCAAGGTGGCGGGGCGGATGCGCGCGGCCCGGGTGGCCGGCCGCACGGTGACGCTGACCGTGCGGTTCGCCGACTTCACCACGATCACCCGCAGCAAGACGATGGCCGAGCCGACCGACGTCACCCGGGAGATCTACCGGACCGCGGCGGACCTGTTCGTGGCGCTCGGGCTCCAGCGTGCCCGGCTCCGGCTGGTCGGGGTCCGGGTCGAGGGGCTGGTGCCCCGTGCCTCGGTGCAGCGCCAGCTCGTGCTCGGCGAGCGGGAGCACGGCTGGGCCGAGGCCGACCGGGCCGTGGACCGGGCGGTGCTGAGGTTCGGCGCGGCAGCGGTCCGCCCCGCCACGCTGCTCGGCGACCGGGCCTGACCAGACCGGCCCGACCAGACCAGCGCGGGCACCTGCCCGGAAAACCAGAGCGGCCCCCGGTCCGTCTCGAGATCGGACTGAGGGCCGCGACGCCGGTGCATCGGGGGGCTGATGCTCCAGCTCCACGTTCAGCAGGGGGGCTTGCTTCCCGTGGGGTGGGGTTCTGGATGCGCCGCCTCGTTCCTCCCAGAAAGCGAGGCTGCGAATCTTCTCAGCGAGATCATCGGTGCCCCCGGAAGGCACCTTGAGCCCGGATCCGGACTTTTTTCATTCTTTACTTTCGACACCGCCCCGGGGTTTCGGACTCGTCGCGACCCGATTCATGGAACAGTTGTCCCGTCGTCCACCCCAACGATTCGCACACCGCCGACACGTCGCAGGGAAGAGGTCATGGACACCGACGCCGACATCGACCGCAGGGTCGGGTCGCCCGAGGCCGACGGGCTCGCCCGTCCCTGGTCCGACCTGACCCTCGACGAGCTGCGTGCCTACCGGCGGCGGCTGGCCGACGAGGAGGAGCGGGTCCCCTACTGGCGGCGGTTGGTGCACGCGCGCATCGACGTGCTCGAGGCCGAGGCGCACCACGAGCGGCCGCTGACCAT
>JBQCEF010000371.1:0-6998 GCA_051960495.1 Nocardioides sp.
TGTCGCCGCAGCGGTCGAGGGCGAGGACGTGGTGGTCCGGGTGTCCGACTCCGGGCCCGGCGTACCCGACGACCTGGTGGAGCGGTTGTTCGACCGGTTCGCCTCCGGGGCATCCAAGGGCGGGACCGGACTGGGCCTGTTCATCGCGCGGGAGCTCGCCCGGGCCCACCGCGGGGACGTCACCTACGAGCCTCCGGACCCGGACCGCCAAGCCGGCAGCTTCGTGGTCCGGCTGCCCCGAGGCTGATCCGGTCCGGTACGACGCGCCACCGGGGTAATCCACCGCGAGATCCGTGCACCTCTTGAACTACGCTGCCGTCGTGGCAATGCGTGTGCTCCTGGTCGACGACGTGCCCGAGGTGCGCGTCCTGGTCCGAACCGCGTTGCGTCTCCGTCCGGGCTTCGAGGTCGTCGGTGAGGCCGGCGACGGCGCGGAGGCGATCCGGCTTGCCGAGAACGAGCAGCCCGACGTCGTCGTGCTCGACCTGGGCCTGCCCGACATCGCCGGGCGCGAGGTGCTGAGCCAGATCCGGGCCTGCTCGGCCGGGTCGCAGGTCGTCATCTTCAGCGGCATGGACCCCGAGGACCGGGACTGGATCGCCGAACAGGCCGCGGGTTACGTCCCCAAGGACTCGCACGTCGACCAGCTCATCGACCTGCTCGAGACCCTGGGACACGGACCCGGCGTCGAGGCGGTCACCGAGCTGCCGCGGACACCGACCAGCGCCGGCCGGGCTCGCGAGTTCGTGGCCACCCGCCTGCGGGAGTGGAAGCTCGACCAGCTCGTCGACTCCGCCCTCGTCGTGGTCAGCGAGCTGGCGGCGAACGCCGTGGTGCACGCCGACTCCTCCGTGCGTATCCGGCTCCTGCTCGGCCCGCGCACGCTGCGCATCGAGGTGATCGACCACGGCGTCGGCACTCCCGAGCCGCAGCCGAAGAGCACCACCGAGGAGCACGGCCGTGGCCTGCTGCTGGTCTCGGCGCTGAGCCGAGCCTGGGGGATCGACCACGGGCCCGGCGACGGCAAGACGGTGTGGGCGGAGATGGAGCTGCGCGGGGGGACGTCCGCCGCTTCGTGATGGGTGTCGGCAGTGGGCGTTAGGGTCGGGGCACGATCGACCCAGGGGGATGCGTGTCACTGACCCTGCACCGCGCCGAGCGGTCCGACGTCCTCGTACGCCGGCTCGCCGAGGTGCTGGCTGCTGTGCCGACCGACCCGTTCACCCCGGACGTGGTCGCCGTACCCTCCCGAGGCGTCGAGCGGTGGATCGCGCAGTCTCTGTCGTCCTCGCTGGGTGTTGGGGGTGCCGGTACGGGGGGTGCGGGTGCTGGCGGTGCGGGTGCTGGCGGGGCCGGCGCTGGCGGGGCCGGCAGTGACGGCGTCTGCGCAAACGTGGTGTTCCCGTCCCCGGGCCGGCTGGTCCGCGAGGCGCTGGCCGCGGCGTCGGGGATCGACCCGGACGACGACCCGTGGGACGAGCGCCGGCTGCCGTGGCCGCTGCTCGAGGTCGTCGACGGGTGCGCCGGTGAGGACTGGTGCCGGACGCTGGGGCGGCACCTGGGGCTGGCGGGTGGCGGTGCCGGCGGTGGTGACGGTGGTTTCGAGCCGCTCGCTCCGCTCGCCCCTCAACCACCGGGCCCCGCTTCTCAACCACCGGGCCTCGCTCCTCAACCACCGGACCTAACTCCTCCGCCCCCGGCGGCGGGGCGGCGGATGGCGGTCGCCCAGAAGCTCGCCGGGCTGTTCACGACGTACGGTGCCGAGCGGCCGTCCATGCTGCTCGCCTGGCGCGACGGCCGCGACGAGGACGGGTACGGCGAGCCGCTCGACCCCGACCTGGTCTGGCAGGCCGAGCTCTGGCGACGGCTGCGCGACCACCTCGACGTGCCCAGTCCCGCGGAACGGATCGGTCCGGCGTGCGACCGTCTGCGGCGCGAGCCGGACCTGGTCGACCTGCCGGAGCGACTCTCGGTCTTTGGGCCCACCCGGCTCACCACCGCGCAACTCGCCGTGATCGATGCGCTGGCCGAGCAGCGCGACCTGCACCTATGGCTTCCTCACCCCTCCGACGGGCTCTGGCAGCACGTGGCGGCCGGTCCCGACCAGGCCACGGTCGCGACTCGACGCTTGGACGGCACCGCGGAGCTGGTGGTCCACCCGCTCGTGCGTTCGCTCGGGCGCGACGCCCGGGAGATGCAGGTCCGGCTGACCGCCAACGCCTCGCCGTCGGCCGACGAGCACGTCGCGGCGCCCGCCACACCGGCCACCCTGCTGGGCGTCCTTCAACGTGACCTGCACACCGACTCCCAGCCGCGCGCCGACCACCCGCTCGCCGAGGACGATCGCAGCGTGCAGGTGCACGCCTGCCACGGCCGGCACCGGCAGGTCGAGGTGCTGCGCGAGGTGGTGCTCGGACTGCTTGAGGACGACCCGACGCTCGAGCTGCGCGACGTCATCGTGATGTGCCCGGACATCGAGGCGTACGCGCCGTTGATCAGCGCCAGCTTCGGCGTGGAGGTCGAGGGCCTCGACGGCACGGAGAGGACCGCCGGTCCCGACGGTTCGCAGCAGCCGCACCCCGGGCACCGGTTGATGTTCCGGCTCGCCGACCGCTCGCTGCGCCAGACCAACCCTGTCCTCGGCGTGGCCGCCCGGCTCCTCGAGCTCGCCGATGCCCGGCTGACCGCCTCGGAGGTGCTCGACCTGGTGGCGGTGCCTCCGGTGCGCCGCCGGTTCCGGCTGGACGACGACGCCCTGGAGCGCGTCGGCGACTGGGTCCGGCGGGCCGGGGTGCGGTGGGGGCTGGACGCCGACGCTCGCGGCGCCTACGGCCTGGCCGGGCTGGTGCAGAACACCTGGCAGAGCGGGCTGGACCGGATCCTCACCGGGGTCGTGATGGACGAGGACGACCTCCGCACGATCGGCGACGCCCTGCCGCTCGACGACGTCGACTCCACCGAGATCGACCTGGCCGGGCGGCTCACCGAGATGCTCGACCGGATCGCCACGGCGCTCGAGGCGCTGGGCCGCCAGCAGTCCCTGGACGACTGGATCCGGGCGCTCGACGACGCGGTCGACTCCCTCGTGGACGTCGCGCCGAGCGACGCCTGGCAGGTCACCCAGGCCAAGGCCGTGCTGGCGAGCGCGGTGGCGGCGGCCGGGGGCGGTTCCGCGACGACGCTGCGGCTCTCCGACGTACGCGCGCTGCTCGGCGACCGGTTGCGCGGCCGCCCGACACGGGCGAACTTCCGCACGGGCCACCTCACGATCTGCACGATGGTGCCGATGCGCTCGGTTCCGCATCGGGTGGTCTGCCTGCTCGGGCTCGACGACGGGGTGTTCCCCCGCGGCACCCGCGTCGACGGCGATGACGTGCTCGCCCGCAGGCCGAGGGTGGGGGAGCGGGACCGGCGCTCGGAGGACCGGCAGCTGTTCCTCGACGCGATCCTGGCTGCCAAGGAGAAGCTGGTCATCCTCTACACCGGCGCAGACGAGCGGACCGGAGCCGAGCGTCCGCCCGCCGTGCCGCTGGGAGAGCTGCTCGACGTGCTGGACCGGACGACGACGGATCGGGTCCGGGAGCGGGTCGTCGTCCGCCACCCGCTGCAGCCGTTCGACGCGCGCAACTTCGAGCCCGGTCGGCTGGCCGGGGCCGAGGCGTTCAGCTTCGATGCGGCGTCGTACGCCGGCAGCGTGGCGGTGCGCGACGGGCAGCAGCAGGCGCCGCCGTTCCTGACCGGTCCGCTGCCCGAGGTCTCGACGAGCTCGACCAGCCGGGACCGCTCGACCAGCCGGGACGGCTCGACCAGCCGGGACGGGGAGACCGTGGAGCTGGAGAAGCTGATCCGCTTCCTCGAGCACCCGGTCCGGGGATTCCTGCAGCAGCGGCTCGACCTGCGCACGGCCGACGAGGAGGAGCAGCCCTCCGACGCCGTCCCGGTGGCGCCGGACAAGCTGGAGGAGTGGGCGGTCGGCGACCGGCTGCTCCGCTCGGGCCTGCGCGGTCGCAGCGGACGTGACGCGGTGACCGTCGAGCTGCTGCGCGGCGAGCTGCCGCCCGGCCGGCTCGGCCACGCGGTGATCGACCCGATCGCCGACAACGTGGCCGCGATCCTCGAGAAGACCCAGAACATGCTCGGCGTGGACGCGCAGACGATTGACGTGTCGGTGAGCCTGCCGTCCGGTGTGACGCTGGCCGGGACGGTGCCGCGGGTCTACGGCGACCGGCCGATCCGCGTGGAGTACTCCAAGCTCTCACCCAAGCACCGGATCCGGGCCTGGGTGCAGCTGCTCGCGCTGGCGGCGTGGGACCCCGACCGTTCCTGGCGCTCAGCCGCCGTCGGCCGGGGCCCGAGTAGCAAGGCGCCCGTCATCGGTTCGTTCATGGGCGGCTTGACCGGCGAGGAGGCGCGCGCGCACCTCGACGAACTGGTCCGGATCTACGCGCTGGGGCTCACCCAGCCGCTGCCGGCGCCGCCGAAGACCTCGTGCGCCTACGCCTCGGCTCGCGCGAAGAACATGTCGCCGGAGAACGCCTGTGCCCTGGCCGGCAAGGAATGGCCGACGCGGGCGACGTCGGGGGCCGTTTGGGGCGAGTTCGACGACTGCGACCACCGACCGGTCGAGCTGGTCGACTTCGAGGACCTGCTCGCGGCACCGGCGGACGTCGTACCGCTCCCCAACCCGAGTGGCGAGCCGCACCTGTTCGGGCTGCTCGCCACGACCATCTGGTCGCCGCTGCTGGCCCACGAGGACCTCACCGACTGACGGGCTCACAGGCGTCGTCGTCAGGGCGTGACCGAGCGGAACCTCACCGGGCCCGTTCCGCTGCCCGGCACCCAGGCCACGAAGGCCCGGCCGTCCACACCGAGTGCGGGGGCGAAGGCGTACTGGCCGGCACCCCGCGGAGGCGTGACCCGGAACGGCGCCGACCAGGGACCGCCGGCGGGCCGATGCACCGCGAAGATCCCGTCGTCGTAGCGCTGCCAGCTCACCAGCACCGCACCGGACGAAGCCACGACCAGCTGCGCGGCGTCGTTGTCGGTGTCCGGACCGGTCAGCCGCTCCGGCACGCCCCAGGGACCGGCGGCGGGACGGCGTACGGCGTCGATGCTCATGAACGTGCGGCTCCAGGTCGCCGTCGTGACACCGGCCCGGTCGATCCCGACCGACGCGGACCAGGCGCCGACGTCGGCGGGGGAGATCATCCGCTGCGGACCCCACGGGCCTGACGCGGGGCGGTGCCGCGCGAAGACGGCCGACTTGCCGTGGTCGTAACGCACATAGACGACGGTCGTGTCACCGTCACCGGCCGACGCCACCGACCAGCTGTCCGGACCCGAAAGCGCCCCCGCTCGCGCGAGGACCTGGGCGGGCAGCCACCCCTTCCCGACCACCCGCCGCCGGCTCTGCAGGACCCGCACCTCGCGGCCGTATACCACCACCACGTCCCCGCTCCCGTCGATGGCGACCCGCGCGTCCTCCCACCAGTCGGCAGGGGTCAGGTTCACGCGAGGCTGCCAGCTTCGGCCAGCGGGTCGGTACGCCGCCTGCACCCGCATCGGCACCTCCCGGTCGTAGCTGCCCCACGACCAGGTCACCACCGCGTCACCGTTGGGGGCGACGGCGAGCTCGGGAGCGTCCGCGCCGAACGTGCCCTCGTCCGAGTTCGGCCCGTAGCCGGGAGCGGGCCGGTCCACCGTGAGCCCGGCCGGCCGCGACCAGTGCCCGCCGGCCGGCCGGCGCGCGACCTGCACACCCGTCGTCGTCTGCGGCGCCTGGTGCGACCACATCACCGTGACGTCACCGCGACGGTCCGCGGCGACCTGCGGCTCGGTGCCTCGGCCGAGCACGACCGGGTTGCCCCACGTGCCCGACGGTGAGCGTCGTACGGCGTAGACGTCGCCGTTCCACCAGTGCGTGCTCCACACCACGGTCACCGCTCCGCGGGCATCGACGGCGACGTCGGGGGAGCGGCCGCGCTCGGTCAGCGTCACCACCGGGCCGAGCAGGGGAGCGGTGCGCACGACCCTGGTGCTCGAGGCGGGGGACGGGCGAGCGTCCGTCGTGGGGCCGGCAGTGGCGGCGGGAGTGGCCGCGACCGGCACGGCCAGCAGGGACGCCACGAGAACGGCAGCAAGGGTGGCGCGCGACATCGAGGGCTCCTCCGCGGTCCGGAGCCCAGGTGTCGTGGCGGCATCGGCCATCCGGACCGTCCGGCTCCCAGTGTGCGTCGCTTTGGATCGGTGGGCGATGAGGCGTTGGACCCGGGGTGCGGCGCCGGACGTCATACGCCGCGTGGGTTATAGGGCTCGAGACGTATGACGACCCGGCTCGGCCGTTCGCCGGACAGGCGCCCGGTTGCCCGGAAGAATGGCGGGGCCAGCAGATCCATCGGGGGAGAGTCACCGTGTCACCGCAGTCCACCATGCCGCCAGTCGAAGACTATCCGGGCTACTTCAGCGGCAAGCCACCGATCGTGCGGCGCAGGGGCGTCCAGCTCGCGGCCGCGTCGTTCGCGAGCCTGCTGCTCGGTGTGGGCATCGGCGCCGGCGGTTCGGCGTCGAGCGCTCCTGAGCAGCCGGACACCTCCGCTGTCCAAGCGCGGATCAGCGCCGGCATCGACCAGGGCGTCGAGGACGCGGTCGACAAGGCCGTCGACGGCGCCGTCGCCGAGGAGCGGCAGCGGTCCGCCGACGAGCTTGCATCCGCGCACGACGACCTGTCGGACGCGCGGGCGGACCTCACCGCGACGCAGGACAAGCTGACCAAGGCTCGTGCCGACCTGCGCAGCGCCAAACGCGTTGCCCAGGCACGTCAGCGCAAGGCAGTCGCCGCGGCGGTCGCGCGCACGAAGCGCGAGATGACGGCCCAGGCCGCCGCCACTGCCCCGCGCAGGCCCCCCCGCCCCCAGGGAGCGGGCCGCGCCGCCCCCGCGAACAGGACCCACCCCCCGGTATACAAAATCTAAAATTCCAAAAAACAACACAACTTGGCC
>JBQCEF010000372.1:0-2851 GCA_051960495.1 Nocardioides sp.
CCGTTGCTCATCGCCTGGTTCTGCAGCGGGCACTCGCCGCCCTTGTCGCAGACCGGGCAGTCCAGCGGGTGGTTGATGAGCAGCTGCTCCATCACGCCCTGCTGCGCCTTGTCGGCGATCGGCGAGGTGACCTGGGTGTTGACGACCATTCCGGGCGACGCGACGAGCGTGCACGATGCCTGCGGCTTCACCCGTCCCGGGGGGCCCATCATCGTGCGGGGCTCGCCGTCGGGGCCGGGCATCGCGACCTCGACCAGGCACTGCCGGCACGCGCCGACGGGGGCGAGCAACGGGTGGTCGCAGAACCGCGGGATCTGCACGCCGATGAGCTCGGCGGCGCGGATCACCAGGGTGCCCTTGGGGACGCTCACCTCGACGCCGTCGATGGTGAACGTGACGAGGTCCTCCTTGGCGACCTCGCCTTCCTTGCTCGTGACCGTCACTTGGCTGCTCCTGCGGTCTCGCTGGCGAAGAGGGTGGACGCGTTGTGGTCGAACGGGCAGCCGCCCTGCTCGAGGTGCGCGACGTACTCCTCGCGGAAGTACTGGATCGAGGACATGATCGGGCTGACCGCGCCGTCGGCCAGGGCGCAGAACGACCGGCCGAGGATGTTGTCGCACTGGTCGAGGACCTGCTCGAGCTCGTCGGCGGTGCCGCGGCCCTGCTCGAGGCGAGCCAGGGTCTGCACCAGCCACCAGGTGCCCTCGCGGCACGGCGTGCACTTGCCGCAGGACTCGTGCTTGTAGAACTCGGTCCAGCGCAGGGTCGCGCGCACGACGCAGGTGGTCTCGTCGAAGATCTGCAGCGCCTTGGTGCCCAGCATCGAGCCGGCCGCGCCGACGCCCTCGTAGTCGAGCGGCACGTCGAGGTGCTCGGCGGTGAGCAGCGGCGTCGAGGAGCCGCCCGGGGTCCAGAACTTCAGCTCGTGCCCGTCGCGGACACCGCCGGCGAGCTCGAGCAGCTCGCGCAGGGTGATCCCCAGCGGTGCTTCGTACTGACCCGGCTTGTTCACGTGCCCCGAGAGCGAGTAGAGCGTCATGCCCTTGCTCTTTTCGGTGCCCATCGAGCTGAACCAGTCGGCGCCGTTGCGCACGATGACCGGGACCGAGGCGATCGACTCGACGTTGTTGATGACCGTCGGGGAGGCGTAGAGCCCGGCGACGGCGGGGAACGGGGGGCGCAGCCGGGGCTGCCCGCGCCGGCCCTCGAGCGAGTCGAGCAGCGCGGTCTCCTCCCCGCAGATGTAGGCGCCCGCGCCGGCGTGGACGACCACGTCGAGGTCGTAGCCCGACCCGTGGATGTCCTTGCCGAGGTGGCCGGCGAGGTAGGCCTCCTGGACCGCCCGCTGCACGCGGCGGATGACGTGGAGGACCTCACCGCGCACGTAGATGAAGGCGGTGTTGGCCCGGATCGCGTAGGAGGTGATGATCACGCCCTCCACGAGGGTGTGCGGGCTGGCCATCATCAGCGGGATGTCCTTGCAGGTGCCCGGCTCCGACTCGTCGGCGTTGACCACGAGATACTTCGGCTTCGGGTTGTCCTGCGGGATGAAGCCCCACTTCATGCCGGTGGGGAAGCCCGCGCCGCCACGGCCGCGCAGGCCGGAGTCCTTCACGAGCTGGATCAGGTCGTCCTGGCCCATGCCCAGCGCGGTCTTCAGCGCGCTGTAGCCGCCGGTGGCCTCGTAGGCCTCCAGGGTCCAGGGGCGCTCGCCGTCCCAGTTGTCCGACAGGACCGGCGTCAATGTGTCAGACACGGAGTGCCCCCATCCGGTTGTTGAGGTGCGAGCGCAGCGAGCCTCGAAACACGGTCACTTCTGGTCCCCCTTCTTGCCCTCGACCTCGCGACGCTGCGCGGAGGGCGCCTGCCAGCCGTGCTCGCGTGCGAGCTCCAGGCCGACCAGCGTCGCCGGACCGGCCGCGGGGCCCTCGTCGGCGAGGTCGTCGGGGAAGCCCGCGAGCACGCGCTCGGCCTCGCGCCAGGTGCAGATGCGCGGGCCACGGGTGGAGTGGACCTCCTTGCCGGCGCGGAGGTCGTCGACGAGCTGCGTCGCGGACTGCGGCGTCTGGTTGTCCATGAACTCCCAGTTGACCATCACCACCGGGGCGTAGTCGCAGGCCGCGTTGCACTCGACGTGCTCGAGGGTGATTTTCCCGTCCTCGGTCGTCTCGTCGTTGCCGACGTCGAGGTGGTCCTTGAGCCGCTCGAAGATCGCGTCGCCGCCCATGACCGCGCACAGCGTGTTGGTGCAGACGCCGACGTGGTAGTCGCCGACCGGCCGGCGCTTGTACATCGTGTAGAACGTCGCGACGCCGGAGACCTCGGCGGCCGAGATCCCGAGGATGTCCGCGCACGCCTCGATCCCCCGCGACGTGACCCGACCCTCGACGCTCTGCACGAGGTGCAGCATCGGCAGCAACCCGGATCGGGGCTGCGGGTAGCGGGCCGCGATCTCGCGCAGCTCGGCGAGGGTCGTCGCGTCCAGCGAGTCGGTCTGTTGCTCAGTCATCTACCTGTCCACTCCACCCATGACGGGGTCGAGGCTGGCGACGGCGGCGATCACGTCAGCGACCATGCCGCCCTCGCAGACAGCCGGGCTGGCCTGCAGGTTGACGAATGATGGGTCGCGCACGTGGACGCGGAAGGGACGCGTGCCTCCGTCGCTGACCACGTGGTAGCCGAGCTCACCACGCGGCGACTCGATCTTCGAGCGGCTCAAGGAGCACCTCGAGGTCGGCAACGACGAGACCACGGCCGACGGCCGGATAACCCTCGAGCACCTCGAGTGCAACGCCGCCTGCGACTACGCGCCGGTGATGATGGTCAACTGGGAGTTCTTCGACAACCAGAC
>JBQCEF010000373.1:0-7155 GCA_051960495.1 Nocardioides sp.
ACAGCACCCGCGGCACCTGGGCGACGTACGCCACCTGCGCGGGCCGCAGGAACGACTGCGGGTCGGTGACCCCCCGGCCGTTCCACAGCAGTACGCCGGAGTGCTCGATCAGTCCGGCGAGCGCGGCGAGCAGGCTCGACTTGCCGGAGCCCACCTGACCGACCAGCAGCACGAGCTCGCCGGCCTCGACGGTGAGGTCCACGCCGCTGACGCCGATGGTGCCGTCGTCGTGCACCGCAGAGAACCCGGAGAGCTCCAGGCGCTCGAGCGGCACGCGCCGCACCGCCTCGGGTTCGGGCGCGTCGCCGCTGACGAGGTCGACCCGGGAGGGGAGGTCCATCAGGTCGGTGCCGCCCGCGAACCGGCTGGTCTCCTGCTGCCAGGCGCGGGTGCCCGGCGCCTCGGTGACTACCATGCCGGCGACGCGGCCGAACCAGTCAAAGCCGCCGACCGCGTTGGCCACGAGCAGCGCGATCGCGAGGCTCCAGCCGCCGCCGAAGTAGATCGCCCACGCGGTCACGACGCCGCACTGCACCATGACGGTGGGGACGCCGTCGAGGAAGGCCTGCACCCGGTGCTCCTTCACCGCCGCGGCGACGCGGCCCGAGTCCACCTGGCGCAGGTGGGCGTGGACCTCGGGGACGGCGGCGGCCAGCTTGATGGTGCGCGCGGAGTCCAGCGCCGAGACCAGGGCGCGGCCGAAGCCGGCCCGGGCGGTGGAGGCCGCGGCCGCCGAACGGCCCGCGATGGGGCGGCCGAACGTCGAGGCGAGGGCGGAGGCGACCATGACCGCGAGCAGCACCGCGCCGGCCATCCAGGTGCCGGCGAGCAACGCGGTGACGCTGGCGATGATCAGGCCGTTGACGAAGTCGACCCAGCGGTCGGCGTAGCGGGCGTAGCGGTCGGCGTCCATCGACCGGGCGACGACCTCGCCGGGCGGGGTCCGCGCGAGCCGGCGCTGCCGGGTCTGCCCGTAGAGCACCGCCATCCTGGCCCGGAGCATGACCTCGACCCACCACTGGGGGTAGCGCCAGAAGGCGTTGGCCAGCATGAGGGGCGCGGCCAGGAGGCTCACCACGACGGCGCCGGTCAGCCAGGTCGGGCTCCCGCCTCGCTGGAGCGCCTCGACGACACGTCCCCAGAGCAGCCCGGTGACGGCGCCCTGCGCGCCGGCGAGCGAGGCGAGCAGGAACAGCAGCGCCCCGAGCGCGCCCCAGGCCGGACGCACCGAGAGCGCGTGGGCGATCCCGCGCGCCAGCGACGGTCCGGTGCCGACCGCCTCGATCGCCGGCGGCGGCCCCGAGCGTCGCCGCGTCCCGACGCCACCGCCACCGGCCTCGGAGAGCTCGGCCGCGACCACGCCCTTGGCGTCCAGGCCGTCGCCGGCCGGCAGGTCGTGCCCGTGCTCGGTGCGGCTGGCCGCCAGCAGGTCGCGGAACGGGCCGGGGCCCGCCGCGAGCTCGGTGCGGCTGCCCTGCTGCACGACGCGGCCGCGCTCGAGGACGGCCACCAGCGGCGCGCGCTCGATCGTGGACAGCCGGTGAGCGACGAGGATGCCGGTGCGGGCCGCGAGCAGCCGGTCGGCCGCGGCCACCACGCGGCGCTCGGTGAGCGGGTCCATGCGGGCGGTGGCCTCGTCGAGCACCACCACGCGCACGTCGCGGACCAGCAGCCGGGCGAAGGCGACCAGCTGCTCCTCGCCGGCCGAGAGGGAGGTGCCGCCGGGTCCGAGCAGCGTGTCGAGGCCGTCGGGCAGCCCGCCGACCCAGCCGTCGAGCCCGAGCTCGACCACCGCCGACTCGACGGTGCTGCGCGGGAGGTCGGCGAAGAGCGTGATGTTCTCCGCGAGGGTGCCGGCGAGGATCTCGGTGCGCTGCGTGACGACCCCGACCGCACGCCGCAGCCGCTGGAGGTCGAGGTCGCGGACGTCGACGCCGCCGAGGAGCACCGTGCCGCGCGGCGGTTCCATCGCGCGGGAGACGAGGGCGGCCAGCGTCGACTTGCCGGAGCCGGTGCGCCCGACCAGCGCGACGGTCTGGCCGGCCGGCACCCGCAGGTCGATGCGCTGCAGCGCGAACGTGCCCTCGGTGTAGGCGAAGTGCAGGTCGCGCAGCTCCAGGTCGAGCGGACCCTCGGGGAGCGGGCGGCCGCCCTCCGGCTCCGGCGGGACGGCGAGCATCTGCCGCAGCCGGATGACTGCCCCGAGACCCGCCTGCAGGTCGGGCAGGTGGTTGGCGACCATCGAGATCTGGCCGGCGAACGTCGAGGTGACCAGGAAGAGCGTCACCAGCTGGGCGACCGAGAGTCCGCCCCCGGAGGCGAGCGCCACCCCGGTGACCGCGATGCCCGCGAGCAGGGCGTGGAGGAGCACGCCGGCGCGGCGCACCAGGCGGCTCTCGATGGCGACCACCGCCCGGAACTTCGCGTGCACGTCGGCGGAGAGCCGCGCGACGCGTCGTACGACGTGGGCCTGACCGAGACTGGTGCGCAGGTCGTCGCGCCCGGCGATGCCCTCCTCGAGCACGGCGGCGTGATCGGTCCACGCCATCTCCTCGACGACCTTGCGGCGCGCGATCTCGCCGAGCAGCGACCGGATGGCGAACCACGTGACGCTCGCGAGCACGGGGAACAGGACGAACGACGGCCACCACGTGAACCCGGCGACCAGCCACATCGGCAGGGTGGCGAACAGGGTGCGGGCCAGCATCCAGATCTGCCACCGGACGAGGTTGCCGACCTCGTGGGAGTCGTCGTCGATGCGGTCGAGGATCTCGCCGACGGCCTGCTCGTTGAGCGCGGACAGCGGCTGGTGCAGCGCGGCCCGGAGCAGGTCCTCGCGCAGCCGCCCCTCCGCGCGATCCGAGCAGCCGACCCAGGCGATCTTCCCGGCGGTGTCGACGACCGCCGCACCGACCACGCAGAGCGCGAGCAGCCAGACCAGGCTCCGGGTCGGGTCCTCGGCGAGCTTGCCCGCCACGACGGTGCCGAGCGTCATCCCGACCGCGCCCACCGCGGAGGCGGTCAGCGCGGCCATCGCCACCGGGCTCTTCATCCGTCGCGCGTCGATCCTGCGGGAGGGGTCGACCTCCGCAGGTGCCGGGCGCTGCTGGTCCGGTGTGGTGGCTTGGCTCGTGGTCACGGTCATGGTCCGTCCACGCTATGCCGGACCGCCGACGGTTCTCTCCTGGTTTTCCGCACGGCGAGGCCGGCCGAGTAGGCCAGGATGAGGATGACCACCAGGAGGAGGGCCCGATGAGCAAGATGACCACCGGCACCGTCGAGGTGCCCGGCGCAGTGTTGACGTACGACGTCCGCGAGCCGGACATGTCGAGCGAGCACCGCCCCCTGTTCATCTTCGGCTCGCCGATGGGGGCGTCCGGCTTCGAGCAGCTGGTCGGCCACTTCACCGACCGCACCGTGATCACCTACGACCCACGCGGCGCCGAGCGCAGCACCCTGACGCCCGAGGCGACCGTCACCGGCGAGCTCCACGGGGAGGACATGCACCGGGTCGTCGAGGCCACCGGACTGGGCCCGGTCGACGCGTTCGGGTCCAGCGGCGGCGGCGCGTTCGCGCTGCACTGGGTCGTGAGGTACCCGGACGACGTAGGCACGCTCGTGGCGCACGAGCCGCCGCTGACCACGATCCTCCCGGACCGCGAGATGGCGATCCGGGTCAGCGAGGACATCGTCGCGACCTACCAGCAGCAGGGCTTCGGACCGGCGATGGCGAAGTTCATCGCGCTGGTCATCCACTCCGGGCCGCTGCCCGACGACTACCTCGACGGACCGGCGCCGGACCCCGCCGCCTTCGGCCTCCCCACCGAGGACGATGGCTCCCGCGACGACGCCCTGCTCAGCCGCAACCTCGCCATACCGCCCTTCGAGCCCGACCTCGAGGCGCTTCGTGCCGCCGCCGTCCGGATCGTCCCGGCGGTCGGGACCGAGGGGGCGGGCACGCTCGCCCGCCGTGGCGGGGAGGCGCTGGCCAGGGAGCTGGGCGTGGAGCCGGTCGTCTTCCCGGGCGACCACGGCGGCTTCACCGAGAGCCCGATGTCGCCGAGCAACGACCCGGCCGCGTTCGCCGCCAAGCTGCGCGAGGTGCTCGACCAGGCCTGATCGTCGGTCTTTCTTGGACCTGCCCAGAGTCGTGCTGACTCGGTAGCGTGCAACGCATGCCCATCAAGCTCGAGAACGTCGCGATCGCCGTCCGTGACCTCGAGGCGACGATCGCCTTCTTCACCGACCTCGGGCTGACGGTCCTCGGCCGGGACACCGTCAGCGGCGAGTGGACCGACACCGCCGTCGGCCTCGACGGCAACCACGCCAAGATCGCGATGCTGCAGACGCCGGACGGCCACGGTCGTCTCGAGCTGTTCGAGTACATCCACCCCGACGCGATCGAGACCGAGCCCACCCGGCCCAACGAGATCGGCATGCACCGGGTGGCGTTCTCGGTCGACGACATCGACGAGGCACTCGAGATCGCCGCGCGACACGGCTGCCACCCGCTGCGGGGCGTCGCCACCTACGAGGACGTCTACAAGCTCACCTACGTCCGCGGCCCGAGCGGCATCATCCTGATGCTCGCCGAGGAGCTGCAGAAGGGCTGACCATGGCCGACCGTGCACATCCGGGTGTCGACGCCTACATCGAGGCGCTTCCTGCGTGGCAGCAGGAGATCTGCAGCGACCTCCGAGACCTGATCCGGCAGGCAGACCCGGAGATCGAGGAGACGGTCAAGCGGTCCGTCCAGCCCTACTTCGTCCTCGACGGCAACGTCTGCGCCCTGCTGGCGACCAAGGACCACGTCAACCTGTTCCTCTACGACCCGACGGTCCCGGATCCCGCCGGCCTCATCAACCAGGGCCACGGGAACGCCACCGCGCGCGCCATCCAGGTCTACCGGGGCGACGAGCTCGACAAGGACGCGTTGGTCCAGCTGCTCCGGGCCATCGTGGCCAACAACCGGGCGGGCGGATGGCGGCGGCTGGGCAAGAGGGCGTGATGGCCGACCTCGCCGCGCTCGCTCGTACGACGCTCGCCCACAACAGGTTCATGGTGCTCGGCACCGTCGACCCGTCGGGCCGGCCCCGGGTGTCGCCGGTGTGGTTCTCCCTCGTCGACCACCAGGAGCTGTACTGGTTGTCCTCCCCGGACGCCCACCACTCGCAGAACGTCGAGCAACGGCCCGAGGTGAGCGTGGTGGTCTTCGACTCCGCCGCCGACCCGCACACCGGCCAGGCCGTCGGCCCGGGTCACCGCCGCGGAGATCCACGTGCGCGGACGCGACTTCGACGACGGGCCCGGGGCTGACCGACGGGTCCCCGTCCGGCTCAGTTGATGATCTCCCCGCGCTCGTCGGCGAGGATCACCGCGAGCCGGTCGCGCCACGACTGCAGCTCATCGGGGGTGAGCCGGGTCCAGTCGTGCACCTCGCCGACGACCCGGAGCGGCTCCGTGCTGCGGTAGGAGCGGGTGGGGTTGCCGGGGAACTTCCTGTCGGGGACGTTCGGGTCGTTCTCGAACGCTCCGGTCGGCTCGACGGCGTACACCCGCGGAGTGCCGTCACCTGCCGCGAGCTCGGCGGCGAGACCGGCGCCGTCGCGGAGCGCGGTGAAGTAGATGTGGTTCATCACGACCTCGGGCCGGTAGTTGGACCGGAAGCCCGCCGTCAGGAGGTCGCCCACCCGCAGGTCGGCCTTGGTGCCGTGGAAGAACGGTCCCTCGTCCAGCGCGTCCGTCACGGTCCGAGTCTAGGTGGACCGCCGCCCCGGCTCAGGTGGTTCGGCCTCCTCGAGGGAGTGCTCGCGCAGCCACGCCGCGCGTCGAGCAGCCGAGGCGCGCGACAGCCAGGCGTCCTGCACGACCTCGGCGAGCTCGCCGTAGGTGACCTCGCCGAGACGGCTGGCTCTCACGAGGACCGAGAGGTGGCCGTCGAAGTGGGGTGTGGTGAAGAACGGGGAGGACCGGTCCTGCACCAGGGCCAGCTTGTCGCCCTCGCTGGGGACCCAGAGCACGATGACGTCGGAGTAGCGCTCGCCGGTCTCCGGGTCGACCGCGTCGGGACGCGGGTTGCGGAAGAACACGAACGACCCGCCGCCCACCTGGTAGACCGGCTTGTGCTCGGTGCCGGGGTGGATCGTGACGTGGGGCATGGCGAGGGCCAGCTGGTGCACGTCCGCCACGCACGCCGGTCGGTCACGATCCCTGGCCACGCTCCCAGACTAGGGCTGTCCGGGAGCTGCTTGCGCCAGCGTGAGGAAGAGCGTCACTGACGCGAACAACGGCTCGTTGCTGAGGTGGTCGAGCAGTGCGGCGGCCTGGGTGTCCGTCAGGTAGCCCGCGACGACGGCGCGGCGTGACACGCGCTCGAAGCCGAAGATCCGGTCCGCCTCCGCGAGATCGCGGAAGACCGCCGTGACGGGGACGATGCGCCGCGCGTCCAGGCCGTGGGCCTCGCACAGCGCCGGCAGCTGCCGGCCGATGCGAGAGTTCCGCACGACCGCGTCCGTGATGAACCTGCGGTACGCCGCCGCGATCTCCGGATCGGAATGGTCGATCACGAACGTGTCCCAGTCGGGTTCGGCGAAGCCCGCGATGCCACCGGGGCGCAGCACACGAGCGACCTCGGCGACCACGGCACCGGGGTCCGCGACGTGCTGGAGCACGCGGTCGGTGTGGACCCGGTCCACCGACCGATCGGCGAGGTCGAGGCGGTGGATGTCGCCCTGCTGGACGTGGACGTTGGCGTGCGGCGAGACGCTGCGGCGCGCCTCGGCCACGGCAGCCGCGTCGATGTCGATGCCGAGCACCCGTCCGGTGGGGCCGACGGCGTTCGCGAGCCCCGCCAGGTCGGCACCCGGACCGCAGCCGAGGTCGACGACGGAGGCGCCCGGCTCGATGTCGAGCTCGTCCATCACGAGCGACTTGTAGGCGCGGCCGAGGTCGGACAGCGCCAGGCGGGTCAGGTAGTCGTCGGGCCGTTCGGCCTCCAGGTCGTGCACCATGCACAGCAGCATGGCCCACGAGCCCGCGGAACGGTCGCAGGCGGCGTTGGCGTCTCGGCGGGCTACTCGACGGTGACGCTCTCGCAGTCGACGAGCTCGTCGCGCGGGTCAGCCGTGCCGTAGTAGATCACCTCGTCGTCTCCGG
>JBQCEF010000374.1:0-2578 GCA_051960495.1 Nocardioides sp.
CGAAGGAGATCGCCGTGGACATCACGTCCGTGCATCGCGACGTGGACACGCCCGAGGACCTGGTCGCTGCCTCGCGGATGGGGCTCGGGCCGCGTTCGACGCTGGCGGCGGCCGGTCTGATCTAGGCTCGCGGCATGCAGGCGACGGTGTCCCGGTACGACGAGAGCTCCCACGATGGCGACGTACTCCTCGACGACGGGCTCGAGCTGCCCTTCTCCGCAGCGGCCTTGCAGGGAACCGGTCTGCGGCTGTTGCGTCCTGGCCAGCGGGTGCGGGTGACGGTCGCTGGCGAGGGAGCCGAGCGGCACGTCGCTGCGCTGCAGATCCTGACCCTTCACTGACATCGTGCGAGTCGAGGAGCTGAAAGTCCCCTCCCTCGGTCGCGTAGCGGTCCTGCGGTCCCCGGATCGAGGCGTGCGGCCCCGTGCGGGAATCGTCGCACTGCACGGCGCGGCCCTCCCCCAGCGACGCCAGCCGATCTTCGAGCACCTCGCCACCACGCTTACTTCGCTGGGCATCAGCGTCCTCACTTTCGACCGGACGCCGCCGTCGACGCTGAACGGCGATACGCCGCTGCAGGTCCAGGCGGACGATGCGCGCCGGGCCGTGGAGTTCCTGCGATCCCACCTCGACGCACGGGTCGGAGTCTTCGGCTTCAGCCAGGGGGCGTGGGCCGCGTCCCTGGCAGCTGCCGACTTCCCAGGCATCTCCTTCCTTGCCCTGGTGGGCTGCTCGGGCGTGAGTCCGGCGAAGCAGATGCGCTACTACACCGATGAGCTGCTCCGACGTGCCGGACATTCAGCAGAGGATCGCGCTGTCCTGACCGAGGCGCGTGCTGCCGTGGAGGACGTGCTCAGGGGCACCGGCGATCGTGGGCGAGCGGAGCGCCTTCTCGCAGTGGCAGTGAAGCGTCCTTGGTTCGAGCTGTCGTACCTGCCACGAACGCTGCCCGGTCCGGGCGACTCCTGGCCGGACATGGACTACGACCCCGAGCCCGCCTTCTCCCGGGTGCGGTGTCCCGTCCTGCTGGTCTACGGAGCCGACGAGGAGTGCGTGCCGGCCCAGGCCAGCAAGACGGTGTGGCTGCGCGCGACCCAGCCGGCCACCGGGTCCCAGCTGACGATCGTCGACCTGCCGGCCTGCGGCCATTTCCCCGCCCTGGGAGCCGACGGAGCCTCGTTGGACGTGCCGGTCTCGGAGTTCAGCCCCGCGTACACGACCGCCCTCCAGGAGTGGGCGGCGTCAGCGATCTCGTGAGCCACCGAAATGGTCGGTGGTCTCTGGTGGAGTGGGTTCATGGACAGCCGGTTGGACTCGATCGAGGGTGGGAGCGTGGCGGACACGCTCGATGCCGTCGAGGGGTTGTGGCTGGAGTCGTTGGGGAACAGCTGCGAGATCTTCTTGTACGCCGCGCACTATGCCGATCAGTGCGCCGGTGAGGGGCTGCCTGAGCGGGGGTCGGGGCGGGTGTTGCCGGGCACGGAGCGGTCGGTGCGGCTGGGTGGGGTGGGGACGCCGCGGATGGCGGAGTTCGCGGCGTCTGAACCGCCCCGGAGTTTCCGGAAACTTCGATTGGTGTCTCTACCCGGTCGGGAGGAGACGGTTTCGTGCAGCGTAGTGGGCGGTTTCGACCTCGATGGGTGTGAGGTCGTCGACGGACTCGTGGGTGCGCTCGTGGTTGAACCAGTGGACCCAGCCCAGGGTCTCGAGCTCGACGTGTTCGACGTCGCGCCAGGGGCCCTCGGGACGGATCAGTTCGGTCTTGTAGGCGCCGATCTGGGACTCGGCCATGGCGTTGTCGTAGGCGTCGCCCACGGAACCGACCGAGGGGTCGACGCCGGCCTCGATGAGCCTGCTGGTGAAGGCGAATGAGGTGTACTGGGAGCCGGCGTCGGTGTGGTGCACCAGTCCGGTCAGGTCGCTGACCCCGTCACCCAGGCGGGTCCAAACCGCGTGCTCGAGGCAGTCCAGGACCAGTTCGGTGGTCATGGTGGTGGCGGCTCGCCAGCCGACGATCCGGCGGGAGAACACGTCGATGATGAAGGCGACGTAGACGGTGCCTGACCAGGTGGCGACGTAGGTGAAGTCGGCGACCCAGAGCCGGTTCGGCGCGGTTGCGGTGAAGTCGCGGTCGACCAGATCGGTCGGTCGCTGGTCATCGGGGCCGGGGATCGTGGTGCGTACTTGTTTGCCCCGCAGCGCTCCGGTCCAGCCGTGCTGTGTCATCAGCCGTTCCACCGTGCACCGGGCCACGTCGTGGCCCTGGCGGCGCAGATGCAGCCACATCTTGCGGGCACCGAACTTCGCGACGAACCGGTGCTGGCGTGCGGTCCGGATCAGCTCGCTGACCTCGGCATCGCGCGCCGCCCGCTTCGACGGGGGTCGGGTCTTGGCCTCGTAGTAGGTGCTGGGGGCGATCGGACACCCGTGCTCGCTCAGCACGGCGCAGATCGGCTCGACCCCCAACCGGCGAGGGGGGGGGGGGGGTGGGGCCCCCCCACCCCAAAAAAGAACGGGTGAAGAACTATAAAAAAAAAAAAAAAAGGTTTTTGGGGGGGTGCTCCCCCCCAAAAAAACA
>JBQCEF010000375.1:0-2923 GCA_051960495.1 Nocardioides sp.
GGGTAGTCGGCGATCTTCGGCCGGGCACGCGACAGCGCCGCAATCAGGCTCGACTTGCCGGCGCTGGGGTAGCCCACCAGGCCGACGTCGGCCACCACCTTTAGCTCGATGGTGACGGTGCGGTCCTCGCCGAGCTCGCCGAGCAGCGCGAAGCCGGGCGCCTTGCGCTTGGAGGACGCGAGCGCCGCGTTGCCCAGGCCACCGCGTCCGCCCTCGGCGATCACCATCTCGGTGCCGGCGCCGACGAGGTCGCCGAGGACGTGGCCCCGCTCGTCGGTGACCACGGTGCCGTCGGGGACCGGCAGCACCAGGTCGCCACCGTGTGCGCCGTTGCGGTGCGCACCGGCGCCCTGGCCGCCGTGCTCGGCGCGCCGGTGCGGGCTGTGGTGGTAGTCGATGAGCGTGGTCACGTCCGGGTCGACGCGCAGGATCACGCTGCCGCCAGGGCCGCCGTTGCCGCCGTCGGGGCCGCCGAGCGGCTTGAACTTCTCACGGTGCACCGAGGCGACGCCGTTGCCCCCGCGCCCCGCGGTGACGTGCAGCACCACCCGGTCGACGAATGTCGGAACGGCCATGTCAGGGATCCACTTCCTGTGGGTGAAGATGCGCGAAGGGGCGCCCTGCTGGTTCAGCAGGGCGCCCCTTCGCGGTGCTCAGAGAGCCGAGCTCACTCGGCGGTCGGCAGGATGTTGACGACCCGACGGCCCCGCTTGGTGCCGAACTCCACGTTGCCGCCGACGAGGGCGAACAGGGTGTCGTCGCCACCGCGTCCCACGCCGCTGCCCGGGTGGAAGTGGGTGCCGCGCTGGCGCACGATGATCTCGCCCGCGTTGACGAGCTGGCCGCCGTAGCGCTTGACGCCGAGCCGCTGCGCGTTGGAGTCCCGACCGTTCTTGGTCGAGGCCGCGCCCTTCTTGTGTGCCATGAGTTCAGTCCTTCTCTTCTGCGCGTGGGCCGATCACTCCGCTCAGGCGGAGATGTCGGTGACCTTGACCTGGGTGTACTTCTGACGGTGACCCTGGCGCTTGCGGTACCCGGTCTTGTTCTTGTACTTGAGGATGGTGATCTTCGGCCCCTTCGCGCCGCCGAGGACCTCGGCGGTCACGGTCGCCTTCGCCAGCGCATCGGCGCCGGCGGTCACCTTCTCGCCGTCGACGAGCATGACCACGGGAAGGCTGACGGAGTCACCCACCTGCTGGGCAACCTTGTCGATCTCGATGACGTCACCGACAGCAACCTTCTGCTGCTGGCCGCCACTGCGCACGATCGCGTACACCGCGGACTCACTCTCTTCGTCGGACTACAAGTTCTTCTGCGTGACCCGCTCACCACACCGGAGGGTCGGGAGCGTCGTCGGGCACGCAATGAAAGGCGCGGAGCGCCGAAGGTCTAGTTTACGGAAGAAGCACCGGCCCGGTCAAAACGGCCCCGGGCCCTGACCGCCCGGGCGCCCGCTGCGGCCTCCGGCGGGGTCACCGCTTGCGGGCACCCTTCTTCTTCACCGGCACGTGCGCCGGAGCATCCGCGGCCTCCCCGGTCCCGTCCGACGAGCCGTGCTCGACTTGGGTTCCACTCGGACCGGCACCGTTCGGGCTCTCCGCCGCGACGCCGACGGGCGGGCCGGCCGGGCGACGGGCCACCCGGCGACGGGTGGTGACCACGCGAGGTGCCGCCACGGCCCCGTCCTGGGCTGCGGTGTCCGGGGTGGCTGTCTCCGGGGCCGGAGCCGGCTCCGCGGTCACGGAAGGTGCCTCGGCTGCCGGCTCTGCGGCTGCCTCGGCGGCGGGCTCCGGAGTCACGACCACGGGCTCGACGACCTCGGAGCTGGCCGCCGGCGGACCGGCTGCGCGACGGCTGGAGCCGCGCCGCGTCCTCGTGCGGACCACGGGCTTCTCCGGCTCGGCGGGGGTCTCCGGCTCGACGGGGGTCTCCGCCTCGACGGGCTTCTCCGGTGCTGCTGTGGGCTCCGGCTCCGGAGCCTTCTCGGCCTCGGGCTTCTCGGCCTCGGACTTCTCGGGGGCGGGCTTGGCCATCGCCGCCACGTCCTTCGGCGACGGGGCTGCGCCACCGTTGCCCGACTCCTCCTCGCGACCGCGCCCGCGGCCACCACGGCCACGGCCGCCGCGACGCGGCTCCTCGTCCTGCTGCCTGCGGCTCTCCACCGGCTCGTGGTGGATGACCAGGCCGCGGCCCTGGCAGTGCTCGCAGCTCTCGCTGAACGCCTCGAGCAGGCCGGTGCCGATGCGCTTGCGGGTCATCTGGACGAGTCCGAGCGAGGTCACCTCGGCGACCTGGTGCCGGGTCCGGTCGCGCCCCAGGCACTCGACCATGCGGCGCAGCACGAGGTCGCGGTTGCTCTCGAGCACCATGTCGATGAAGTCGACCACGATGATCCCGCCGATGTCGCGCAGCCGCAGCTGCCGCACGATCTCCTCGGCCGCCTCGAGGTTGTTCTTGGTGACCGTCTCCTCGAGGTTGCCGCCCGAGCCGGTGAACTTGCCGGTGTTGACGTCGACGACGGTCATGGCCTCGGTGCGGTCGATGACCAGGGACCCCCCGGAGGGCAGCCAGACCTTCCGGTCGAGCGCCTTGGCGATCTGCTCGTCGATCCGGTAGGCCGCGAACACGTCCTGCCCGCCGTCGTACCGCTCGAGGCGGTCGGCGAGGTCGGGCGCCACGTGGCCCACGTAGTTCTCCACCAGGTCCCAGGCGTCGTCGCCCGAGACCACGAGCTTGCCGAAGTCCTCGGTGAACAGGTCGCGGACCACCTTGAGCGTCAGGTCCGGCTCGCCGTAGAGCAGCTGGGGGGCGTTGCCCTTGGCGACCTTGGCCTCGATATCGGCCCAGCGGGCGGTGAGCCGCTCGACGTCGCGCGTCAGCTCCTCCTCGCTCGCGCCCTCGGCGGCCGTGCGGACGATCACGC
>JBQCEF010000376.1:0-8422 GCA_051960495.1 Nocardioides sp.
GGCGGTTTCAGCAAGGTCAAGGCGTTCCGGGACTCGACGGACTTCTTCGGAGAGGGGAACCAGTTCGCCACCGGCACGCTGGGTGCCATGCCGATGGAGCAGTGGTACATCAACGTGCTCAACGACGTGACGCCCGACGTGGACATGTCCTTCGACGCCGTGCGGACGCGCGAGGGAGACCCGATCGCGTTCGCGTCCGGCTCCGCGTGGGCCATCCCGAAGGGAAGCGGGAACCCCGAGGCGGCGTGCCGCTTCGCGCGGGTCATGACCGAGACCGACAGCTGGGTCAAGGCCGCCCAGGCGCGCGCCGACGCCCGCGCCAAGGACGGCGGCGTCTTCACCGGAGTGCTCACCGGGAACGTCGAGGCCGACGAGAAGATCCAGCAGATGATCGAGAAGGCCGACGACCCGACCTGGAACGACGCCATCGACGCGACGTACCTGGCCAACGAGCACACGTTCAGCCTTCCGGCCAACCCGGCCGGTGACGAGTTCGAGTCAGCGTGGCAGGACGGCGTCAACCGTGTCCTCAACGGCCAGCAGTCACCCGAGGAGGCCATGGCGCAGGCGCAGAAGGAGGCGCAGCAGGCACTCGACGAGGCGTGGGCGAAGTGGGACCAGTGAGCCTGCTGCGGCCCCAGACCCTGCGAGCCACCGAGACCCGTGCAGCCTGGCTGTTCCTGGCCCCGTGGGTCCTCGGCTTCCTGGTGTTCACCCTCTACCCGCTGCTCTACACCGGCTATCTCTCGCTGACCGACTACGACGTGATCAACGACCCGTCGTTCGTGGGTCTGGACAACTACCGCCAGCTGCTCGAGGACCCCAAGGTGAGGCTGGCCCTGCAGAACACCGCCGTCTTCACCGTGCTGTCGGTGCCGGCGCAACTGGTGCTGTCGTTCCTGCTCGCGCTGCTGCTGAACCGGGCCGGTCGCGCTGCCAGCTTCTTCCGCACGGCGTTCTTCCTGCCCAAGATGACGCCAGCGGTCGCCGTCGGCGTCCTGCTGCTGCTGCTCTTCAACGGTCAGGACGGCCTCATCAACAAGGTGCTCGGCTGGGTCGGCATCAACGGACCTTCCTGGACCACGGACCCCGACTGGGTGAAGCCGGGCCTGGTGATGATGAGCCTGTGGACGGTCGGCGCGTCCGTGGTCATCCTGCTGGCCGCGCTGCGCAACGTGCCCCAGGACCTCTACGACGCCGCGAAGGTCGACGGGGTCGGGTTCTGGCGGCAGACCTGGCACATCACGATCCCGATGGTGAGCAGCGCGATCTTCTTCATCGTCATCGTCGACACGATCGCGGCGTTCCAGACCTTCACCGAGGCCTACACCGCGTTCTTCGGCTCGGGCAACTCCACCTACAGCAACGACGCGGCCCTCTTCTACGCGATCTACCTGTTCCAGCAGGCGTTCCGGTTCCTGCACATGGGCTACGCGTCGGCGATGTCGGTGCTGCTCTTCGTGATCATCATGGTCGTCACCGCGGTCCAGATCCGTGTCAGCAGGGGCTCGGTGTACTACGAGAGCGAGGACGCATGACCTCGACGGACACGCCCGCACCGCAGATCTCCTCGCTCGTCGTCTCCTCGACCGAGCCACGGGTCGCGCAGGACCGGAGGCCGCCGCGCCGCCCGTTGGGTCCACGGCTCGCCAAGGTCGCCATCTGGACGCTGCTCGGCGCACTCACCATCGCCTTCGTCTACCCGTTCGTGTGGCTGCTCAGCGCGTCGTTCAAGCCGCGCTCGGAGGTCTTCGACAACAAGCTGATCCCCGAGCACTTCACGTTCGACAACTACCTCGCGATCTGGCACGAGGCCCCGATGGGCCTGTGGCTGCTGAACTCCGCCATCGTCACGCTGCTCGCCACCGTCACCGTCACCATCACCAGCGCCTGCGTGGCATGGGGGTTCGCCCACTTCCGGTTCCGCGGTCGCGACAAGCTCTTCGGCCTGGTGCTCGCCACGATGATGATCCCGGGCGCGGTCACGATGATCCCGACGTACCTGATCTGGGACTCGTTGGGGATGACCGGGACACTGACGCCGCTGTGGGCGGGCAACCTGTTCGGCAGCGCGTTCTACATCTTCTTGCTCCGGCAGTTCTTCCTCGGCCTGCCCCGCGAGCTGTTCGAGGCCGCCAAGCTCGACGGCGCCAACAACTGGCAGATGTTCACCCGGATCGCCCTGCCGCTGACCAAGCCCGCGCTCGTGGTGACCGCGCTGTTCGAGTTCCAGGCCTCGTGGACCGACCTGATGCGGCCGTTGATCTACCTGCGCGACAGCGACACGTTCACGGTGCCGCGCGGGCTGAAGGCCATGCTCGACCAGTTCGGCTTCGGCGGCGAGTGGCACTGGGAGCTCGTGGTGACCGCCAGCGTGATCACCACCGTGCCGATGATCGTGGTGTTCTTCCTCGGGCAGAAGCAGTTCATCGAGGGCATCGCCACCACCGGCAACAAGGGGTGAAGGCATTGCATCCCTGATGTCTCGGTGGGTACGCGGGTGGCGTACCCGATGGACGAGCGGACGGAGAGGCCGATGACGGACGCGCACGACCAGGTGACCGACGAGCTGTGGGAGGAGTTCCACCGCGTCGTGAACATGACCTCCCGCGAGCTGCGCGCGTGGCTCGTCGTACGCGACTCGGGCGAGTCCGCCGAGGCGCCACCGGACCAGGCGGGCACCGAGACCGGGCGCCAGGTGCTCGGCATCCTGGGCAAGCGGCGCACCGACCTCACCGACCAGGACGCCACGGTGATGCAGAAGGTCGTCCGCAAGATCCACGACGAGCGGCGCGACGACCTCGAGCCGACCGCCGGGCAGGCGGCCTGGCGGCACAAGCTGATGACGATGGGGCACGACCCCCTGAAGCCCGCGGACTGACGTGGACAGCCTCACCTTCGTCGGTACGGCGACGACGCTGATCCGACTGGGCGGTTTCACCCTGCTCACCGACCCCAACTTCCTGCACCGGGGCCAGCGGGCCTACCTCGGGAAGGGGCTGTGGTCCAAGCGGCTGACCGAGCCCGCGATGCAGCCGCACGAGCTCCCCGAGCTCGACGCCGTCGTGCTCTCGCACCTGCACGGCGACCACTTCGACCGGGTGGCCCGCCAGGACCTGGCGAGGACGCAACCGGTCGTCACCACGCCCGCGGCAGCCCGTCGGCTCGGCCGCTGGGGCTTCGACGCCCGCGGGCTCGACACCTGGGAGACCTGGACGACGAGCCGCGGCGACGAGACGCTCAGCGTCGAGTCGCTCCCGGGCATCCATGCCCGCGGCCTGATGGGCGCGTTGCTCCCACCCGTGATGGGCTCGCTGATCGAGCACCAGGTGGGCGGCGAGGTCAGCCGCCGGGTCTACGTCAGTGGCGACACGCTCACCGGGGAGCACGTCGACGAGATCGCGCACCGGCACCCGGACATCGACGTCGCGGTGGTCCACCTGGGCGGCACGAAGGTGCTGCTGCACACCGTGACGATGGACGCCGAGCAGGGCGTGGACTTCCTGGGACGCGTCCGGCCCAGCCAAGCGGTGCCCGTCCACCATGACGACTACGGGGTCTTCCGCTCACCGCTGGCGGACTTCCTCTCCGGCGCCGAGCGAGCCGGCTTCGGACGGATGCTGCGGACGGTGCGGCGGGGCGAGACCATCGACCTCGGCACGACCGAGCGGCGCACCACCGCTGCTCCGAGACCGGTCTAGACACAGGTCTTTTTCTCGATACGACCGCGCGCAGGCGGGTACACGTCCGGTGACGGGTTGAAAGGCTCGTCTCCTCCATAGAGACATCCCCGGCACCCCCTGATGCCGGGGATGTTTCGCGTCCGGGCAGGCTCGTCAGGCGCGTACGACGAGCACCGGGACCTCGCTGAACTCCAGGACCTCACGGGTGACGGCCCCCACGTAGGGACGGCCGGCGCCCCTCACGTCGGAGCGGCCCATCACGACGAGGTCCGCCTCCCATGCCTGCGCCTGGCCGAGCAGCAAACCGGCCGTCTCGCCGGCGAGACTCACGGACTCCGCGGCCACGCCGGCTCGTTGCGCCTCCGCCTCCACGTGGCGCAGCAACGACGTCGAGGCACCGCTGCGCGTGATGTCGAGCTCCTCGCCGCGGCCCAGCCGCGCCAGGCCGCGGACCAGCTCCCCGTCGGCGATCACGTGGACGAACCGCAGCACGCCTCCGCTGAGCGTGGCCAGCGCGACCGCCTCGTGCACCGCCGCGAGCGATGCGGGCGAGTCGTCGACCGCGACCAGGATCCGGCCGAACGTCGGTGCGCTCATGACTGCTCTCCCCTGCTCTGCTCCTGTCCGGGCCCGTGCAACCGGCCGGCTGCCCACCGGAGCCGGACGCCGTCTGCGTGCTCGTCCTCGTCCAGCTTCAGTTGTGTCGCCTGCAACGCCTCCCGCAGCCGGGGCACCCAGCGCTCCTCGATCGCCCGCAGCCTGCGCCGGGTGGCGCGTTCCTCCGCCGCGAGCACCCGTACCGCGGCCTGGACCGCCGCGTGCTCCACCGCCGCCTCCAGCGCCCGGCGGTGGCGTTCTCGAGCCTCGACGAGCGCGGCGCTCCCGGCCGGCGGTGCCTCGGGCGACACGTCCGGCAGCGCGCAGGTCGCCTCCGCCGGGTACCGCACCCCCATCGGCTGGTTCCACTGCACCTGCACCTGCGCCGGCGTGCTGGAGGCGGCCAGCCGCAACGAGCGCTCTCCGCCGAGGATCACCGCGCGGAGCAGCCACTCCGCGGCCGCCCGGTCCGCGGCCTCCCAGCCGGCGGCGGTCCTGCGCTCGAGCAGCGCGAACCGCTCCCGCTCGGTGCGCAGGATCCGCAGCTTGTGGTCGAGCAGCGCGGCGCCCCGCTCGGCGGTGGCGAGCCGGTGCTGCAGCCAGAGCCGCCCGGCCCGGCCGGGCGGGGCGTGCACAGGGCCGGTCATCGCACTCCCCCACGCTGGTCGGGGACGGCGTACGACGCATCGAGCACGGCGCTCGGCACCATGGTGAGCTCACGGCGCGGCAGCACCCGCAGGGCCTCCCATGCCCGGTCGAGGGTCTGCTCGAGCGAGCGCCGCTCGTCGCGCCGCTGGTCCAGCAGCCGGTCCGCGACGGCCTTCTCGAACGAGAGGTACAACCGGTCGGTCCCGCTGAGCGCGTCCTCGCCGACGAGGTCGGCCAGCTCGCGCGTCTCGCGGGCGCGCGCCAGCGACGCCAGTGTCTGCGCCGCCACGTCGAGGTGGTCCGCGCGGGTGCGTCCCGGCCCGGCGCCCTTGCGCATCAGTCGCGACAGCGAGCTCAGCGGCTCGATCGGTGGGTAGACCCCGGCTGCCTGCATCTCGGCGGACAGCACGATCTGGCCCTCGGTGATGTAGCCGGTCAGGTCGGGGACCGGGTGCGTGATGTCGCCGGCGGGCATGGTCAGCACCGGCATGATCGTCACCGAGCCCGGCATGCCGCGGATCCGGCCGCAGCGCTCGTAGAGCGAGGCCAGGTCGCTGTAGAGGTAGCCGGGGTAGGCACGCCGTCCGGGGATCTCGCCCCGGGCCGCCGACACCTCACGGAGGGCCTCGGCGTAGGCCGTCATGTCGGCGAGCACGACGAGGACGTGCCGGCCGAGCTCGAACGCGAGGTGCTCGGCCACGGTGAGGGCGATCCGGGGGGTGAGGATCCGCTCGACCACCGGGTCGTCGGCGGTGTTCAGCAGCAGGACCAGCTCGCCGGCTGCGGACCGGGCCTCGAGGGCGTCACGCACGGCCGAGGCGTCGAGGTGGGTCAGCCCCATGCCGGCGAAGACGACCGAGAACGGCTCCTCCCCCGCGGACGCCTGCGCCGCGACCTGGGTCGCCAGCTCGAGGTGGGGCAGACCCGCCACGGAGAAGACAGGCAGCTTCTGCCCGCGGACCAGCGTGGTCAACGCGTCGATCGCCGAGACTCCGGTGACGACCGGCTCGGAGGGCGGCTCGCGCCGGGTCGGGTTGAGCGGGAAGCCGCCCACGGGCGCCCGCATCCCGCCCAGCACCGGCGGTCCCCCGTCGAGCGGCTCCCCCCGGCCGTTGCAGACGCGCCCGAGCCAGCCGGGCCCGACCGGCACGTGAAGGGTCTCCCCGGAGAAACGCACGCGGGTGTCACGCGGCCGGATCCCCGAGGTCCCCTCGAGCACCTGCACCACGGCGAGGTCGCCGTCGGCCTCGAGCACCAGGCCGTTGCGGACCTCGCCGGAGTGCAGCCGGATCTGTGCGGACTCGTCCCAGCCGACCCCGTCGACGCCGCGCACGACGAGCAGCGGCCCGCGTACCTCGGCCACGTCGGAGTAGTCGACCTCCGCGAGCGGTCTCGCGGACCGGGGCGTCATGACAGCTCCTCGAGGCGGGCCAGCACGGCATCGAGGTGGGCCTGCACCCCCGGTACGTCGTCGGGTCCGGTCTCCTGCGCGGCGCGCAGCAGGTCGCCGAAGTCGCACTCCTCGATGCTCGCCGCCGGGACGCCCGAGGCCACCAGCGCGTCGCACTTGTCGATGACGCCCAGCACGCCGTCGAGCAGCGCCGATCCCTTGCCGACCGAGCAGAACGCGTCGTTCGCCGCGAGCGCGCTCTGCTGCAGCACACCCTCGCGGAGCAACCGGCCGGCCAGCATCACCACGCGTTCGGCGCCCGGCATCGCACCCACCCCGACCAGGTCGGCCAGGCCGGAGAGCCGGTCGGCGTCCGACAGCAGCGACTCGGTCCGCTCTCGCCGACGCGCCCAGCCCGCGTCGCCCTCGCGGGCGTGCCAGGAGGCGAGCCCCGCCGCGTCGCGGGAGAACGAGCCGGCCCAGGCCACG
The DNA here is from genome assembly GCA_051960495.1 of Nocardioides sp. GTDB lineage: Bacteria > Actinomycetota > Actinomycetes > Propionibacteriales > Nocardioidaceae > Nocardioides_B. Next base: position 6,808 of record JBQCEF010000376.1, read on the forward strand.
GCCGGGTAGTGGCGGGCGTAGGCGAGGTCCCGGTCGAGCATCCACACGGACCGGACGAACCGCTGGGTGTGCGCGGTCACCGGCTCCGTCATGTCCCCGCCCGCCGGCGAGACCGCGCCGATGATCGTCACGGAGCCGGTCCGGCCACCGAGCGTGACGACGTGCCCGGCCCGCTCGTAGAAGGCCGCGAGCGCCGACGCGTGGCCGGCCGGGTAGCCCTCCTCGGCGGGCAGCGCACCGGTCCGCGACGCGAACTCGCGCATCGCCTCGGCCCACCGGGAGGTCGAGTCGGCGATGACGACCACGTGGTAGCCCATGTCCCGGAAGTACTCCGCCACGGTGACCCCGGTGTAGATGCTGGCCTCGCGCGCCATCATCGGCATGTTCGAGGTGTTGGCGATGATCACCGTGCGCCGGCTGAGCCGGTCCCCGGTGCGGGGGTCCTCGAGCGAGCTGAGCTCGTCGACGACGTCGGCCATCTCGTTCCCGCGCTCGCCGCAGCCCACGTAGACGATCACGTCCGCGTCGCACCACTTGGCGATCTGCTGCAGGAGCACGGTCTTGCCGGTGCCGAACCCTCCCGGCACGGCGGCGCTGCTGCCCCGCGCGACCGGGTAGAGCAGGTCGAGCACGCGCTGGCCGGTGTGCACGCCCTCGGCGACGTCAAGGCGTTCGCGGCTGGGACGGGGAAGGCGCACGGGCCACGACGTGGTGAGCGGCACGCCGACCCCGGACACGGTGGCGACCACCGCGTCCGCGTCGTACTCCCCGCGCTCGGCCAGGTGCTCGACCACGCCGGTGACCCCGGGGGGCACCAGCATCTTCAGCGGAAGCGTCTCGTCGCCCACCGTGCCGAGCTCGGCCCCGGCGGCGACCCGCTCCCCGAGGGCGGCCGTGGGGGTGAAGCACCAGCGCCGCTGGTCACGCTCGGCCGTGGTCCGCCCCGGCACGAGCCAGGTGCCGGTGGCCGAGAGCGGTCGCAGCAGCCCGTCGTACACCGCCCCGAGCAGGCCCGGGCCCAGCCTCGCCGAGAGCGGTCCGCCCGATGGCGTCGCCGGGTCGCCCGGCGCGAGCCCACCGGTGTCCTCGTAGGCCTGCACGACGACCCGGGTGTCGGTGATCGCGACGACCTCACCGGGGAGCCCACGCTCACCGAGGCTGACGACGTCGTGCATCGACAGCCCGGGCAGCGGGTCGAGCTCGACGAGGGACCCCGACACACGCCGCACCAGCGCACTCACGGCGACCACAGGCCTTCCACGTCGGCGCCGAGCTCGTCGATCGCCTCGTCGGCCAGCGCGGTGAGGGTGAGCGCGACCCGGCGGCCGGGGACCTCCCCCACCACCCCGCCGTCCGGGTGCTCGGAGATCACCGCACCGCCTCCGAGGATCGCCCGCACCTCGGCCTCCGCCGCGTTTTTCCAGGCGGCGTAGCCCGGCGCTGCCCGGAGCCCGGGCAGCGCGCGGGCCACTCGGGAGCGCAGCTCGTCGAAGGTCTCGCGCTGGGCGGCCAGCACGAGCGCGGGGGGCCCGCGTCGTGGCCCGGCCCCCACGGCGGTGATCAACGCCACCGCGTATGCCTAGCCCAGGGTGCGCGCGGTGGTGCGGATACCGTT
>JBQCEF010000377.1:0-2947 GCA_051960495.1 Nocardioides sp.
CGCCCCCGCACCCCCCGGCCACCGCGCCAGCCCGCACACGAGCACCAGCCCGCACATGAGCGCTGGACCGAGCCCCGCCAGACGACGAAGCCCCCTCGAGATCCACTTCACCGACATCGTCCTCGCCTGCTGAGGCGCGTCTGCCGGCGCGCCCATGCAGGGTGCACCAACTCGACTCAGGCATCCGGGTGAATGACTCGAAGCGGACCCTCGTCCGCGGTCGGCGGTTCGAAGTGGTCGAAGTGCTCCGCGACCAGCGACTCCGGGAGCACGAAGTCGTCGCAGTGGTCACCGCGCCGCGCCCGCATGCGCTCCAGCACGGTGTCCCGGTCCGTGGGCAGGTAGATCGTCTCGGGGACGACACCGGTCGGCGCCAGCAGCGCCCGGTACTCGTCTCGCATGGACCGGGACCAGAACGAGAAGTCGAGGACGACGTCGGCACCGTGTGCGACCAGCTCGTGCAGCCGGGTCCGGAGGTCCGCCTCGATGCCGTCCCTGACCTCGCGCGGCAGCGGCACCTCCGAGATGCCGCGCCGCCACATCTCCACGTCGAACGAGAGCCGGACCATGCCGTCACGCTCCAGCTGCCGGGCGTACGTCGACTTCCCCGACCCCGACGGTCCGCACATGAAGATCACCCGGCTCACGGCACGAACCTATGACAAGCCGGTCACGAGCCGCTCCCTCGCCTGCGCGCGTCGGGGAACATCGACGGCCGAGCATTGTTGGACCAGGCGTGAAGAAGATCGGATTCCTGTCCTTCGGCCACTGGACCCCGTCGCCGCAGTCGCAGACCCGTACCGCCGCGGACGCGCTGACCCAGTCGATCGATCTCGCGGTCGCTGCGGAGGAGATCGGCGTGGACGGCGCCTACTTCCGGGTGCACCACTTCGCCCGGCAGCTCGCGTCGCCGTTCCCGCTCCTGGCGGCCATCGGCGCCCGGACGAGCCGGATCGAGATCGGGACCGGCGTCATCGACATGCGCTACGAGAACCCGCTCTACATGGCCGAGGACGCCGGCGCCGCCGACCTCATCGCCGGCGGACGCCTCCAGCTCGGCATCAGCCGCGGCTCACCGGAGCAGGTCGTCAACGGCTACGAGTACTTCGGTCACGTGCCGCCCGAGGGGTCCGACCACGCGGCGATGGCGCGCGAGCACGCCCGGATCTTCCTCGAGGTGCTCGAGGGCGAGGGGTTCGCCCAGCCCAACCCGCGTCCGATGTTCCCCAACCCGCCGGGCCTGCTCCGGCTCGAGCCGCACTCGCCCGGGCTCCGCGACCGGATCTGGTGGGGAGCCGGCACCCGGGCGACCGCTGAGTGGACCGGTGAGCAGGGCATGAACCTGATGAGCTCCACCCTCCTCACCGAGGACACCGGCGTCCCGTTCCACCAGCTCCAGGCCGAGCAGATCCAGCGCTTCCGCGACGCCTGGAAGGCTGCCGGCCACGAGCGCGAGCCCCGGGTGTCGGTCAGCCGCAGCATCTTCCCCGTCGTGAGCGACATGGACCGCGCGTACTTCGGTCACGACTCCGGAAGCCAGGACCAGGTCGGCTACCTCGAGGGCGGCCCGGCACGGTTCGGCAAGACGTACGCCGGCGAGCCCGACCGGCTCGTGAAGGAGCTCGCCGAGGACGAGGCCGTCGCCGCGGCCGACACCTTGCTGCTCACCGTCCCCAACCAGCTCGGCGTGGACTACAACGTGCACGTCCTCGACTCGGTGCTGCGGCATCTCGCCCCGGAGCTCGGCTGGCGCTAGCGTCGAGCTGTCTTCGAGGAGGTCGAGCCCGATGCCGCTGAGCGTTCGCCAACGGGGTCAACGATGAGGATCGGGGCCGGGCTGGCCTCCGTGCTTCTGGGGCTGGGCTTCGGGATCCCCGGCATCATCGGGACCCTGCACCTCGCCCGCACCGGCGAGGTATGGACGTTCATGGGGTTCCCGACCTACGGCCACGGGCCGTTCGAGCGCCTGGGCCTGCCGACGAGTGTCCCGCTGATGATCGGCTTCGTCGTGGTCTGCGCCGCCGAGGTGGCGTCGGGGATCCTCCTGTGGGCGGACGCGTCGTACGCGACGACCGTGTCCTGGGCCCTGCTGCCCTTCGAGCTCCTCTTCTGGATCGGGTTCGCGCTGCCGCTCGGTCCGGTGGTCGGGCTGATCCGCACCGTTCTCCTGCTGCTCGCCTGAGCCCGATCGCGTCCCGTCACCGGGGTAGCCGCTCGGCCACGAGCGCGAGCTGTTCGGCGATCGTCTGCTTGAGACCGACCGTGAGCGTCGGCTCCCAGAGGTACCCGAAGGTACGGCCGGCCACCTCGCACCGGGACTCGGCATACTCGGGCCCATGGGGTGCAGGGACTTCGAGTTCGAGGGCGCGGTCGTCGAGTGGCGCGGACCGGCGCCCTACTACTTCGTCGCGATCCCGGAGGAGGAGAGCGAGGACATCAAGTTCGCCGCCAAGGGGATCGAGTACTGGGGCCAGGTGCCGGTGATGGTCTCCATCGAGGACACCGACTTCACCACCGCGCTGTTCCCCAAGGACGGTCGCTACCTGCTCCCGCTGAAGGACGCCGTCCGCTCCACCATCGACGCCGAGGTCGGCCAGGTCGTGACCGTGGCACTGAGCGTCGGCCGGCCCTAGGAGCCGGATCAGCCGATCCCGAGCGCGCCGAGCGCCATCTCCTCGAGCATCGCGTGCATCTGCGGCTCGGGCAGCATCGCGCTGTGCGGCGTCGAGTTGAGCAGGCCGAAGCACGCGTGGGCCCGGGCGCGGGCCTCCCGCGCGGACAGGTCCGGGTGCACCTCGCGGAGCCGGTCGGCCCACAGGTCGACGTACGACCGCTGCAGCGACCGGACCCGCTCGCGTGCCTGCTCGGGCAGCGAGGACCAGTCGCGGTCCTGTACGACGATCAGCGGCTTGTTGTGCAACGCGAACTCGATGTGCCAGCCGACCAG
>JBQCEF010000378.1:0-3086 GCA_051960495.1 Nocardioides sp.
GACGATCCGGACGTCCGGCTTGTGCTCGCGGAAGAACCGGCCGACGCCCATCAGCGTGCCGGTGGTGCCCAGGCCGGCGACGAAGTGGGTCACGCTGGGCAGGTCCTCGAGGATCTCCGGCCCGGTGCCCTCGTAGTGCGCGAGCGCGTTGGCGGGGTTGCCGTACTGGTAGAGCATCACCCAGTCGGGGTGCTCCTCGGCGAGGCGCTTGGCGACCCGGACGGCCTCGTTGGAGCCGCCCGCCGCGGGCGAGGACACGATCTCCGCGCCCCACATCGAGAGCAGCTGTTTCCGCTCCACGGAGGTGTTCTCCGGCATCACGCAGACCAGGCGGTAGCCGCGCAGCTTCGCCGCCATCGCCAGGGAGATGCCGGTGTTGCCCGAGGTGGGCTCCAGGATCGTGCAGCCGGGACGGAGCTGGCCATCCTTCTCCGCCTGCTCGACCATCCGGAGCGCGGCCCGGTCCTTGATCGAACCGGTGGGGTTCATGTCCTCGAGCTTCGCCCAGAGCCGCACGTCCGCTGACGGCGACAGCCGGGGCAGCCCCACGAGAGGGGTGCCGCCGACCGATTCGAGGAGCGAGTCGAAGCGCATGGGTCAGCGCAGGCCCGTCGGCTCCACCGCGTCGACGGCACCGCCAGCGACGGCCGGCAGCACGACGACCTGGTCGCCGTCGTCGAGCTTGGTCTCGAGCCCACCGGTGAAGCGCACGTCCTCGTCGTTGACGTAGACGTTGACGAAGCGACGCAGGTCACCCTGGCCGTCCTTGGCCTCGATCAGCCGGTCCTTGAGGCCGGGGTGGCTCGCCTCGAGGTTGTCGATCAGCTCCGAGAGCGTCGCGCCCTCACCGGAGACGGCCTTCTCGCCGCCGGTGTAGGTGCGCAGGATGGTGGGGATGCGGACCTCGACTGCCATCAGTCGTGACTCCTTGCTCTGGGTGGGGGTGCTTCGGGGGTTCAGCCGTCGGACGGCACGACGGTGACCTCTTCCTCGGTCACCTCGCCGTCGACGATCCTGTAAGACCTGAACTCCACAGGGCCGGGACTATTCCCGTGCTCGCGTGTGGAGACGAGCACATAGTGGGCGTTCGGCTCCGAGGCGAGGCCGATGTCGGTGCGCGACGGGTAGGCCTCGGTGGCCGTGTGGGAGTGGTAGACCACGACCGGCTCCTCGTCGCGCGCGTCCATCTCCTTGTAGAGCTGGAGCAGGTCGCTGGAGTCGAACTCGTAGAACGTCGGGCTGCCCGCGGCGTTGACCATCGGGACGAACCGCTCGGGCCGGTCGGACCCCTCGGGGCCCGCGACGATCCCGCACGCCTCGTCGGGATGGTCCTTCTTGGCGTGCGCGACGATCGCGTCGTACGTCTTCTGGTCGATCTTCAACACACCCCCGAGGGTACGGCGTGGGGCACGTCACCCCTCGCCCTGCCCACGAGGTGGGCCGCTCACCGGGCGTGCCGGTCGGTGCTCGCCGAGCCCGTCAGGCCGACAGCGCGTGGACCAGCGTCTCCTGCAGGTAGCCCACCCAGTCGTAGATGTCGTGCACCTGGGTGCGCGGGTCGTCGTCGGGCAGCGCGAGCCAGAAGTCGTCGTCCTCGTCCTCGATCCCGAGCCGCGTGGCCAGGGCCAGGCGGACGTCGGTGAACGACTTCAGCCAGGACATCGCCGCCTGCTGGTCGAGCTCGACGTCGATGACCAGGCCGTCCTCGGCGAGCTCGTCGGGGAGCCCGGCCTCCTCGAGAGTGTCGATGACCAGCGCCGCCGACTGCGCCTTGCTGTCGCGCAGGGACCCCTCGGTGAACCGGCGGAACTCACCGGCCGCCTCCTCGTCGCCGGGGTAGGCCGTCGGGAACAGCCGGGCCAGCACCGGGTCGTCGGGCTCGGTGGTCGGCCCGGTGAAGTCCATCATCTGCTCGAACGGGTCGGTCGACTCCTGCGGCGCCGCCACCTCGTTGCGCAGCAGCTCGACGAGCTGGGAGGCCAGCGACGGCAGCAGGTCGGCCTCGAACCCGGTGAAGGTCGCGACCGCTCCCCCGCCGCGGCGGGCCTCGAAGCCGGTGCTCATCAGTCCACCTTCTCCATGGTCGCCCAGAGGCCGTACTCGTGCATCGCCTGCACGTCGCGCTCCATCTCCTCGCGCGACCCGGTCGACACCGTCGAGCGGCCGTCGTTGTGGACCTCCAGCATCAGCTTCTCCGCCTTGGCACGCGGGTAGCGGAAGTAGGTCTCGAACACGTAGGTCACGTAGGACATCAGGTTCACAGGGTCGTTCCACACCACCGTGGACCACGGCCGGTCCAGGAGCACGGCTTCGTCGGGGCGCTCGGTCTCGACGGGCATGGGGGCAGACACGCAGTTCATCCTAGGCCGGACGGGTCGCCCGTAGGCTGGGGCGGGTGACCACCGCACTGCTCACCGACCACTACGAGCTCACGATGCTCCAGGCGGCGCTGGCCGCCGGCACCGCCGACCGTCGGGCCGTGTTCGAGCTCTTCCCGAGACGCCTGCCCGAGGGACGCCGGTACGGCGTGGTGGCCGGCGTGCAACGCGCCCTCGACGCCGTGGAGGGGTTCACCTTCGACGAGTCCGACCTGGCCGCGCTGCGCGACGGCGAGGTCGTCGACGAGGCGACCCTGGAGTGGCTCGCGGGCTACCGGTTCTCCGGCGACATCTGGGGCTACCCCGAGGGCGAGATCTACTTCCCGTACTCGCCGCTGATGGTGGTGGAGTCGACGTTCGCGGAGGCCGTGCTGCTCGAGACCGTTCTGCTGTCGATCCTCAACCACGACTCGGCGATCGCGTCCGCGGCGTCGCGGATGACGTGGGCTGCGCAGGACCGGCCGTGCATCGAGATGGGGTCGCGGCGCACGCACGAGGAGGCCGCGGTCGCCTGCGCGCGGGCGGCGTACGTCGCCGGCTTCTCCGCGACCTCGAACCTCGCCGCCCGGCAGCGCTACGCGATCCCCAGCACCGGCACGAGCGCCCACAGCTTCACGCTGCTGCACGACAGCGAGCGTGACGCGTTCACCGCCCAGGTGGACTCCCTGGGCAAGGGCACCACGCTGCTGGTCGACACCTACGACGTCA
>JBQCEF010000379.1:0-13986 GCA_051960495.1 Nocardioides sp.
GTGGTCGGCTCGTCGAGGAACAGCAGATCCGGGTCCCCGACCAGGCCCAGCGCCAGGTCGAGGCGGCGGCGCTGCCCGCCGGAGAGGGTCTTGACCTTGGCGTCGGCCTTGTCGGCCAGTCCGACGAGCTCGATCACCTCGTCGACGGGCAGCCGCCGGGGGTACATCCCGCGGTAGAGCCGGACCAGCTCGCGCGGGCTGAAGTCCTCGTCGATGCCGGCCTCCTGCAGCACGATGCCGATCCGCTCCCGGTAGTCCCGGCCGCCGGTGTCGGGATCGAAGCCGAGCACCTCGACCCGGCCCGAGGTGCGCCGCCGGTGACCCTCGAGCACCTCGACCGTCGTGGTCTTGCCGGCGCCGTTGGGTCCGAGCAGCGCGAAGACCTCGCCCGGCTCGACGGTGAACGACAGGCCGTCCACGGCGTGCGTGGCTCCGTAGTGCTTGTGCAGGCCCTCCACTGTGATGGCAGGCATGGCTACCCCCTCGAAGTTGTTCGCCACGACCAGCCCACACCCGGGTCGCGGGACCGCCCCAGAGGCGGAGGTCCCGACGGCGGGGTCCGGCGATCCTGAAGGGAGCCTCAGGCGTCGCGCAGCCGGCGGACCGCCTCGGCGAAGGCGTCGCCGCGGGCGCCGTAGTTGGCGAACATGTCCATCGAGGCGCAGCCGGGCGCGAGCAGCACCGTGTCTCCCGGCCGGGCAAGCCCGGCGGCGGCGGCCACGACGTCGGTCATCGCGCCCGCGTCGTCGCGGGCGACCTCGACCACGGGGACGTCCGGGGCGTGCTCGGCCAGCGCGCGGGCGATGACGGCACGGTCACGGCCGAGCAGGACCACGCCGCGCAGCCGGCCGCGGACGGTGGTGACCAGGTCGTCGAACGACGCGCCCTTGGCCAGACCGCCGGCGACCCACACGACCGGGTCGTAGGCCTGCAACGACGACGTCGCGGCGTGCGGGTTGGTCGCCTTGGAGTCGTCGACCCAGCGCACGCCGGCGACCTCGCCGAGGTCGGCGATCCGGTGCCCGTCGGGGGTGAACGAGCGGAGGCCGTCGCGCACCGCGGCCGTGCTGACGCCGTACGACCGGGCGAGCGCAGCCGCGGCGAGCGCGTTGGCGACGAAGTGCGGCGCGCCGGAGTAGAGGTCGGAGACCGTGCAGAGCTCGGCGGCGCTGTGCTGGCGCTCCTCGACGAACGCGCGGTCGGCGAGCACGTCGTCGACGACCCCGAGCATGCCGACGCCCGGCGTGCCGAGGGTGAAGCCGATCGCGCGGGCGCCCTCCTGGACATCGGCGTCGCGGACGAGCTGCTCGGTGACCGGGTCGGCCACGTTGTAGACGCAGGCGGTGCGCACGCGTTCGAAGATGCGGCCCTTGTCGGCGGCGTAGTCGGCCATGCCGGTGGGCCCGGTGTACCAGTCGAGGTGGTCCACGGCGATGTTGAGCACCGCGGCGGACTCCGCAGCCATGGTCTGGGTGTAGTGCAGCTGGAAGCTCGACAGCTCGACCGCGTAGACGTCGTAGGGAGCCGGGTCCATCACCGCCTCGACGATCGGCAGCCCGACGTTGCCGCACGCGATGCTGTTCGCCCCGTGCGCCTTGAGGATCGTGTCGAGCATCTGCACGGTCGTCGTCTTGCCGTTGGTGCCGGTCAGGCACAGCCACCTGCCGGGGTGCTCGGGGTCGCGCAGCCGCCAGGCCAGCTCGACCTCGCCCCAGACCGGGATCCCCTGCGCGTACGCCGCGCGCAGGACCGGGGCGGTCGGCGGCACACCGGGCGAGGTGACCACGAGGTGCATGTCCTCGGGCAGCGACGCCGAGGCACCCGTGCCGATCCGGACCGTCGCGCCGAGCATCTCCAGCAGCTGCGCCTTCTCCTGCTGCTCGGCGTTGGCCGACTCGGCGAGCACGGTCACGTGCGCGCCGACGTGGGTGAGGTTGTCGGCGGCGGCGAAGCCCGAGACCCCGATCCCGATGACGACCGCGCGCACGCCGGCCCACGAGTCGGTCCGGCCGAGCCGGTTCACGTCGGGGCTGTTCATGCTCCGGTGACCCATTCGGCGTAGAAGACCCCGAGCCCGGTGGCGACGCACAGCCCGGTGATGATCCAGAACCGGATGACGATGGTGATCTCGGCCCAGCCCTTGAGCTCGAAGTGGTGCTGCAGCGGCGCCATCCGGAAGATCCGCTTGCCGCCGGTGAGCTTGAAGTAGCTCACCTGCAGCATCACCGACATCGTGATGATCACGAAGAGGCCGCCGAGGATCGCGAGCAGGAACTCGGTGCGAGTGAGGATCGCCAGGCCGGCCAGGGCACCGCCCAGCGAGAGCGAGCCGGTGTCGCCCATGAAGATCTTGGCCGGGGACGCGTTCCACCACAGGAAGCCGAAGCAGGCGCCGGTGAGCGCGGCGGCGATCACCGCCAGGTCGAGCGGGTCGCGCACCTCGTAGCACTTCTGCCCGGGGCTGAGCACGCAGGACTGGTTGTTCTGCCAGATGTTCACCAGCGTGTAGGCGCCGAACACCATCGTCGAGGCGCCGGTGGCCAGCCCGTCGAGGCCGTCGGTGAGGTTCTCCGCGTTGCTGGCGCCGGCGATCATCACCAGGATCAGCAGCACGATCACCACCGCCGGCAGCGTCCAGCGCTCCATGTCGCGGGTGAACGAGATCGACAGCGACGCCGGGGTGTTGCCCCGGCTGTCGGGCCGGGTCAGCGCGAGCCAGCCGAAGGCGACCGCGACGATCGTCTGCCCGGCCATCTTGGCCTTGCTGCGCAGGCCGAGGCTGCGCTGCTTGGCGATCTTGATGTAGTCGTCGAGGAAGCCGACCGTGCCGAGCCCGACGAGCAGGAACAGCAGGAGCAGGCCCGACCACGACGGCAGGTCTCGGGTGATCAGCTTCGCCAGCGCGTAGGACACCAGCACCGACAGCATGATCACCAGCCCGCCCATGGTCGGCGTGCCGCGCTTGGTGTGGTGGGTGGTGGGCCCGTCGTCGCGGATCAGCTGCCCGTAGCCCTTGGCCACCAGCATCTGGATCGCGACGCGCGTCCCCAGCAGGGTGAAGATCAGGGACAGCCCCCCCGCGAGCAGGATTGCCCTCATCGACCCTTCTCCTCCTCCAGAAGTGCCTCGGCCACCCGTTCGAGGGCCGCGGCGCGTGATGCCTTCACCAGGACGACGTCGCCGGGCCGCAGGTGCTCGCGCAGCCAGGCCGTCGCCTCGTCGTTGTCGGCGACGAACACCGACTCGTCCCCCCACGAGCCCTCCAGGCTGGCGCCCAGGTGGATCGGCCGCGCCGGTTCACCCACCACCACGAGCTGGGAGATGTCCAGACGCACCGCCAGTCTGCCAACCGCGTCGTGCTCCTCGAGGCTCGACTCGCCCAGCTCGCGCATCTCTCCGAGGACGGCGACCGAGCGTGTCCCCGGCCCCCTGCCCCGCGCGATCGCGGCGAGCGCCTTGAGCGCGGCCCGCATCGACTCGGGGTTGGCGTTGTAGGCGTCGTTGACCACGAGCACGCCGTCCGCGCGCTCGTGCTGCTCCATGCGCCAGCGCGACGCGTTGGTGGCGCTCGACAGCGCGGCCGCGATCTGGTCGAGGTCGAGCCCGAGGCTCAGCGCGGCGGCGGCGGCGGCGGCGGCGTTGCCGGCCTGGTGCTCGCCCAGCAGGCGCAGCCGGACGTGGGCGCTCCGGTTCTCGGTGACCAGGTCGAACTCCGGGCAGCCGGTGGCGTCGAGGCTCAGGTCGGCGACCCGCACGTCGGCGTCGGGCCCCTCGCCGTACGTCGTCACCGCGGCCCGGGTGCGCGCAGCCATGGCCGAGACGAGCCGGTCGTCGGCGTTGAGCACCGCGGTGCCGTCCTCGGCCAGGGACTCGACGAGCTCGCCCTTTGTCTGCGCGATGGCCTCGCGGCTGCCGAACTCGCCGACGTGGGCCGTGCCGACGTTGAGGACCAGGCCGACGTGGGGGCGCACCACCTCGCACAGCTCGCGGATGTTGCCGAGGTGGCGCGCGCCCATCTCGAGCACGAGGAACTCCGTATCGGCGCCGGCCCGCAGCGCGGTCAGCGGCATGCCGATCTCGTTGTTGAAGTTGCCGAGCGTCGCCACCGTCGTCCCGGCCGCCGCGAGGACCTGGGCGAGCAGGTCCTTGGTGCTGGTCTTGCCCTGGGAGCCGGTGAGCCCGACGACGCGGAGCCCGGGGAGCCGGCCGACCACGTGGTGGGCGAGCAGGCCGAGCGCGCCGAGGACGTCGGGGACGACCACGGCGGGCACGCCGACCGGTCGGGCGGCGAGGACGGCGGCGGCGCCCTTCTCGACGGCGCCGGCCGCGAAGTCGTGCCCGTCGACGTGCTCCCCCGGGACGGCCACGAACAGTCCGCCGGGCACGGGGGTCCGGGAGTCCACGAACGCGTCGCCGGTCACGGTCACGCCGGCGTCGTCGTGCAGCTCGCCCCCGACCACCTCGGCGATCTCGGCGAGCGTCATCGCGATCATCGGGCGGCCAGCTCCTCGCGCAGCACCTCGCGGTCGTCGAACGGGTGGACCGTGCCGGCGACCTCCTGGCCGGTCTCGTGACCCTTCCCGGCCACCACGACCACGCCCCCCTTGCCGGCCAGGCCGACCGCGGTGCGGATCGCCTCGCGCCGGTCCCCCACCTCGCACACCTCGGCACGCTCCGGCGCGGGCACCTGGCCGGCGCCGTCGAGCACGGCGGCGCGGATCGCGGCCGGGTCCTCGGTGCGGGGGTTGTCGTCGGTGACCACCACGACGTCCGCGAGCCGCGCGGCGATCTCGCCCATCAGCGGACGCTTCCCCGGGTCGCGGTCGCCGCCGGCCCCGATCACCACGATCAGCCGGCCGGTCGCCTGCGGACGCAGGGCGGTGAGCGCGGCGGTCACCGCGTCGGGCTTGTGGGCGTAGTCGACGACGGCCAGGAAGTCCTGCCCGGCGTCGACCCGCTCCAGCCGGCCCGGGACGCCCCCGGACGCGGCCATGCCGCGCGCCACCACGCGCGGGTCGAAGCCGGCCTCGCCGAGGGCCGCGATCGCGCACAGCGCGTTGGACACGTTGTAGTCGCCGGTGAGCGGCACCTGCGCGGTGAACGCGTCCCCGCCCGGCGTGTGCACCACGAACGACGACCCCTCGGGGCGTACGACGACGTCGGTGGCCTGCCAGTCCGCGGTGCTGCCCGCGGACGAGAAGGTCCGCACCGGGATCGACGCCTCGGCGACGAGCCGGCGGCCGTACTCGTCGTCGACGTTGACCAGGCCGAGCCGGGCGCGCTGCGGCGTGAACAGCGACGCCTTCGCGGCGAAGTAGTCCTCCACGTCGGCGTGGAAGTCGAGGTGGTCGCGGCCGAGGTTGGTGAAGCAGGCGACGTCGAAGACCACGCCGTCAACACGGCCCATCACCAGCGCGTGGCTGGACACCTCCATCGCGCAGGCGGCGACGTCGCGCTCGGCCATCACCGCGAACAGCGCGTGCAGGTCGGGGGCCTCCGGCGTGGTCAGCGACGTCTTCACGTCCTGGCCGTTGACGCGGGTGCCGACCGTGCCGACGACGGCCGCGTTGACGCCCGCGGCGGTGAGGGCAGCCTCGGCGAGCCGCGTGGTGGTGGTCTTGCCCTGCGTGCCGGTCACCGCGACGAGGCGCAGCTTGGCCGCGGGCTCGCCGTACACGCGGGCCGAGAGCATGCCGAGCACGGTGCGCGGCTTGTCGACGACGAGCACCGGGACGTCGAGGCCCGCGCACAGCTCGGCGCCGGCCGGGTCGGTCAGCACGGCGACCGCACCGGCGGCGACGGCGTCGGCGGCGTAGGACGCGCCGTGCGCGCTCGAGCCGGCGGGCGCGGCGTAGAGGTCGCCCGGCCGGACCCGCTGGGAGCTGAGGGTGAGGCCGGTGACCACGGCGCCGGAGTCGTCGGCGCGGAGCTCGAGGAGGTGGCCCCCGAGCCACTCCGCCACGGTCCGCAACGGCGTCCCCGGCGGGCTGGAGGGTCGCGTCGCGATCACGTCGGGCACGCCGCAGAGGCTACAAGCACCCTCACCACTCGATGTGCGGCCGGGGTGCGACCGAACCGGTGGGCGGGACGGCGTACTTCTGCAGCAGGTGGGTCATGATCTTGCGGAAGGCCGGGCCGCCGACGGAGCCACCGCCGCCGCCGTTGCGGGGGTTCTGCACCACGACGTAGACCATGAACCGCGGGTCGTCGGCGGGTGCGAAGCCGGCGAAGGACACCGTGAACGTGCCGTCGTAGCAGCCGCACTCGGCGCCGACCCGCTGCGCGGTGCCGGTCTTGCCGGCGACCCGGTAGCCGGGGATGCCGGCGCTGGGCGCGGTGCCCTCCTCGGCATCGGTCACCGCCTCCATCATCGAGGTGGTCTGCCGCGCGGCGCGCTCGCTGATCACCCGGTGCCGGTTCGAGAGGTCGGAGCCGACGGTCTCGCCGCCGGAGGTGGTGGCGCGCCCCTTCACGAGGCTCGGCTGCACGTAGACGCCGCCGTTGGCGATCGTGTTGACCGCCGCGGCCATCTGGAGCGCGTTGACCGCCACGCCCTGGCCGAAGGAGATGGTGTCCTTGTTGATCGGACGCCAGTTCTTCCAGTTCGGCAGCACGCCGGGGGACTCCCCGTGCACGCCCACGCCGGTGCGGCTGCCCAGCCCGAAGTCGCGCAGGTAGCCGTAGAGCTGCTTGGACTTCATCTGGTCGGCGGCGAGCACGGTGCCGATGTTGGAGGACTTCGCGATCACGCCGGTGAGCGTGAGGTGCAGCTTGGGGTGCACGAAGTAGTCGTGGATCACGCGGTCGGAGCGCGGCAGCACCGGCGGCACGGTGATCTTGGTGTCGGGCGTGACCTTGCCGGCGTCGATCAGCGACGACGCGGTGAGCACCTTCTCGACCGAGCCCGGCTCGTAGACGTCGCGCAACGCCCGGGAGCCGAGGTCGGCCTCGGGCGAGAGCGTGGGCTGGTTGGAGTCGTACGTCGGGTAGTCGGCCAGCGCGAGGAGCTCACCGGTCCGGGTGTCCATGACGACCGCCGCACCGGAGTCGCCGCTCGCGCCCTGGACGGTGGTGCGCAAGACGCGCTGGGTGTACCACTGGACGTCGCGGTCGATCGTCAGCGAGACGTCCTTGCCGCTGCGCGGCGGGGTGACGTTGTTCTCGCCGAGCGGGATCCGGTTGCCGCCGCCGGTCTCGTAGGTCGCCGAGCCGTCGACGCCGGACAGGGTGGTGTCGAACATCAGCTCCGCGCCCTCGGCGGCGTCGCCCTGGGCGTTCATGAAACCGATGAGGTTGGCGGCGACATCCTTGGCCGGGTAGTCCCGCACCGGGTCGCGTCGTACGTCGACGCCCTTGTAGCCCTTGGCCTCGACCTCGGCGAGGACCGACCGGGCCAGCGTGGAGGGCACCCGGCGGGCGAGGTACTGGAACTGGGTGTCGGGCTTGCGCAGCCGCGCCAGCAGGTCGAAGTAGTCGACCGACAGCTTGCGCGCGATGATCGTCGCGATCTCGCTGGCGTGGTCACGGGTCATGGTCGGGTCCGCGACGAGCATGAGGCCGTCGACGGACTCGGCGAGCGGGACACCGTTGCGGTCGTTGATCGTGCCGCGGGTGGCGGGAAGCGTCACCGTCACCACGCCCTCCTGCTGGGCGCGGGCGACGTAGGCCTGGGCGTCGACGCCCTGGAGCTGGAACAGCCGGGCGGCGAAGACCGAGACCACCATCGCGATCACGATGAACCCGACGCGGAGCCGGAGCAGCGACGCCCCGCGGCGCGAGCGCACCGGCCGGCGGGGCCGGCCGGCGGCGGGTCGGGGTCGTGCGGGGCCCGGGTGCGGACGCCTGCCCTGGGTCAACGCCTGCTCCCCTGCTGGCCGTGCCGATCAGACTGCTTCTTTGTACCGGGTGCGTCGCCTGACCGTCCGTTCGCCGCGCCGTTCCCGTGCTTCTTCTCGTCGGCCTTCTGGTTCGCCTTCTTCTTGTCGTGCGCCGGCTCGGCCTTCGGGGCGGGCAGCACGACCGGGTCCGGGCGCAGGTTCTTCGGCTTGCGGGTGGGCAGCGGGACCACCCGGATGCCGTCCTCGGCCACCGCCGGGGCCGGGGTGCCGAGGACCTTGCCGTCGGAGAGCCGCAGGAACGCGGGGCTGCCCGGAGGGACCATGCCGATCGAGCGCGCCTTGACCGCGACGCGCTGGGGGTCGCGCAGCCGCTCGAGGTCCATCTGCAAGGACTGCTCGCGGGCGTCGAGCGCGGCGGCCCTGGCCTCCATCGCCGTGGCGGTGAAAGACGCCTGCTGCATGGAGGTGTTGAAGAGCAGCAGCCCGACGACGCCGCTGACGAGCAGCAGCGAGACCAGCGTGACGAACGGGACGCGCGCGGCACGGCTGCGCCCGCGCGGCACGACGGTGAGCCGGGCCCGCTCGACGGCCGCCTCGGCGATCCGCGGGACGCGGCTCCTGGCCTGGTTGATCAGCGCGCTCATTTAGGCAGCTCCCCCTCGGACTCTTTCGACTGCCCGGAGCCGCACGGACGCGGCTCGCGGGTTCTGCTCGATCTCGGCCGCGGTCGCCTTCTCGGCCCCGCGGGTGAGCAGCCGCAACGGCGGCTCGCTGCCCTCCGGCACGAACGGGAGGTCCGGCGGCACGGTGGACCGGGTGACCTCGGCGAAGGCCTGCTTGGTCAGCCGGTCCTCGAGGGAGTGGTAGGACATCACCACGACGCGCCCGCCGACGCCGATCGCCTCGATGGCGGCCGGCAGCGCGCGGCGCAGCACGGACAGCTCGTCGTTGACCTCGATGCGCAGCGCCTGGAAGGTGCGCTTGGCGGGGTGGCCGCCGGTACGTCGTGCCGGCGCCGGGATCGCGTCGCGGATCAGCTCGACGAGCCGCGCCGACCCGGTGAACGGCTCCTTGGCGCGCTCGCGGACCACCGACTCGGCGATCCGGCGGGCGAACCGCTCCTCGCCGTACTCCCTGAGGATCCGGGCGAGCTCCTCGACGGGGTACTCGTTGAGCACGTCCGCCGCGGTGGGGCCGGTGGTGTCGTTCATCCGCATGTCGAGCGGGGCGTCCTCGGCGTAGGCGAAGCCGCGCTCGCGGACGTCGAGCTGCATCGACGAGACGCCGAGGTCGAACAGCACGCCGTCGACGTGGTCGAGACCCTGCTCGGCAAGCACCTCACCGATCTGGTCGTAGACGGCGTGCACGAACGTGACCCGCTCGCCGTACGGCGCGAGTCGCTCCCGGCTGCGCTCCAGTGCGTGGGTGTCGCGGTCGATGCCGAGCACGCGGGCCTGCGGGCACCGCTCGAGCACCGCCTCGGTGTGGCCGCCGAGGCCGAGGGTCGCGTCGACCATGACCGAACCGGGCTGCTGGAGCGCAGGCGCTACCAGAGCGACGACCCGGTCGAGGAGCACCGGGACGTGGCTGGGGTTGACCATCTCAGATGCCCTGGCCCGCCAGTCGCACGATCAGCAGCAGGGCGAGCGCGAGGCCGGAGGAGGCGGCCGCGGAGAACGCGATCACCGCGACCCCGTCGCGGACCTCGTGCCGGACCCGCCGGGCGGGTTGGCCGGACAGCTGTCCGGAGAACGTGATGCTCATGGGCTCGACCCCTTGGTTCGCATGGTGGTACAGGTCGGACCCATCGGTTCGCCGGACCAGGTCCAGCGTCCGCCCGCCCTCTTGGGAAGTGGCCTTCTGGCACCGGGGAAGGTGTGTCAGACGGCCAGAGAGGAGCGGACGCGAGACCTCGCCCTGCGACTCGATGGATCCGTTGTTCAGTTGTGCTGCGGTGCTGCTGCGTGGTCTGTCGGGCCCGGCGCCTAGACGACGCCCGGGAAGACCTCTTCCGAGAGGTCCGCGAAGGCCTGCTCTTGCTGGTCCGAGTAGGTCTGCCAGGACGCGGCGTCCCAGATCTCGATCCGGTTCATCGCGCCGATCACGATGCAGTCCTTCGACAGCGACGCGTATTCCCGCAGCATCGGCGGGATGGTGACGCGGCCCTGCTTGTCCGGCGTCTCGTCCGAGGCGCCGGCGAAGAACATGCGCACGTAGTCCCGGCCCGCCTTGTTGGTGACGGGCACCTCGCGCATGCGCTCGGTGAGCTTGCCGAACTCCTCCATCGACCACACGTAGAGGCAGCGCTCCTGCCCTCTTGTGACCACGAGGCCCTCCGCCAGCTCGTCCCGGAACTTCGCCGGGAGGAACAGGCGCCCCTTGTCATCGAGCTTGGGCGTGTAGGTACCGAAGAACACCCGGCACCTCCCCAGCTGCGATGTGAAGAAGCTCCCTTTCCTCCACTGCGCTCCACTCTACTCCACTCCACTCCACCGTCAACCATATTCGGGCAAGATCCACCCCCTTTCGCGCCGATTCCCGCGGCAGAGGTGCGGATCCGCTGAACCCGCCCGGCGCGTCGCCCGTCTCGTGATGCAGGGGCCGCACGGCGGTACGGCGCCGCCGGCGCGCCCGGTGGTGCCCCGTGGAGCGGTCCGGTGGAGCGGAGTGGAGCGGTCCCGTGGAGCGGAGTGGAGCGGGGCCGGCAACGGGCGACGGGCGGCCTCACCCGGGGCGGCGGTTCACGATCCGATGACGGTTCACCGACGAGGACGCGGTTGTCGATGACACGGTTGGGCGCATGGGGTTGACTACAGGCACCGAGAAGGGGGACGCGCCACCACCGTGGCGCGCAGGGAGAAAGAGGACTCCGTGACGTCAGTGGACGAAGCGGCGCAGCAGCGCTCCGGCGGCCGCCCGGCACCCGACCTGGACCACCTGACCCAGGTGACGGGTCGCGTCCGGGCCAGCATCGAGAAGGTCATCGAGGGCAAGCCCGACGTGGCGCGCCTCGCGCTGGTGGTGCTGCTCGCCGAGGGCCACCTGCTCATCGAGGACATCCCCGGCGTCGGCAAGACGATGCTCAGCAAGACCCTGGCCCGGTCGATCGACTGCTCGGTGCGCCGCATCCAGTTCACCCCGGACCTGCTCCCCTCGGACGTCACCGGCGTCTCGGTGTTCAACCAGGACAGCCGCGAGTTCGAGTTCCGGCCCGGCGGGATCTTCGCCAACATCGTGGTGGGTGACGAGATCAACCGCGCCTCCCCCAAGACCCAGTCGGCGCTGCTCGAGTGCATGGAGGAGCGCCAGGTCACCGTCGACGGCAACACCTACCGCCTCGACGCGCCGTTCATGGTGATCGCGACGCAGAACCCGATCGAGATGGAGGGCACCTACGCGCTGCCCGAGGCGCAGCGTGACCGGTTCATGGCGCGGGTGTCCATGGGCTACCCCGTCGAGGCCGCCGAGATCGCCATGCTCAACACGCACACGCGGCGCAACCCGCTCGAGGACCTCGAGCCGGTCACCGACGCCGCGGAGGTCCGGACGCTGATCGACATCGTCGGCCAGGTCTACGTCGCCGAGGCAGTGCAGCGCTACGCCGTGGCGCTGACGACCGCGACCCGCAAGTCCCCCGAGCTGATGCTCGGCGCGTCTCCCCGTGCGACCTTGCACCTGGTCCGTGCCGCCAAGGCCGCCGCCGCGATGGCGGGGCGTGACTACGTCATCCCCGACGACGTGCAGGAGCTCGCGGTGCAGGTGCTCGCGCACCGGATGCTGCCGACCGTCGAGGCCTCGATGAGCGGCCGCAGCACCGAGGCCGCCCTCAAGCAGATCGTCGCGGGCGTGGCCATGCCCGAGAGCCGACGCAGCGCGACGTAGCCGGTCACCATGCGCGAAGCCCTCTCCGCCCTCACCACCCGCGGCCGCGCGTTCCTCGCGGCGGGCGGGACGGCGTTCCTGTGCGCGCTCTTCCTGGGGTACGACGAGCTGCTGCGGGTCGGCGCCCTGCTGGTGCTCGTGCCGCTGGCAACCGCCTGGTTCCTCGGCCGCAGCCGCTACCGGCTCGGCCTGGTCCGCTCGGTGACCCCGACGCTGGTCGCGGCCGGCCAGCAGGCCCGCGTCAACCTCGACCTCACCAACGACGGCCGGATGCCGACCGGGCTGCTGCTCCTCGAGGACCAGATCCCCTACGTGCTCGGCACCCGCCCGCGCTTCGTGGTCGACCGGATGGGGCCGCGGTGGCGGCGCAGCGTCGGCTACCTGGTGCGTTCCGACGTGCGCGGGAAGTTCACCATCGGGCCGATGAGGGTCCGCCTCAGCGACCCCTTCGGGATGGTCGAGCTCGACCGCACGTTCTCGTCCACCTCCTCGCTCGTGGTGACGCCGAAGGTGCACTCGTTGCCGGTCGTGCCGCTCTCGGGCGCGTGGACCGGGTCCGGGGACAACCGGCCGCGGGCCTTCGCGAGCGGCAGCGCCGAGGACGTCACCGTCCGGGAGTACCGGCGCGGCGACGACCTGCGCCGCGTGCACTGGCGCAGCAGCGCCCACTCGGGGCAGCTCATGGTGCGCCGCGAGGAGCAGCCGTGGCAGTCGCGCGCGACGTTGTTCCTCGACAACCGCAAGATCGCGCACCGCGGCATCGGCGCCGCCTCGTCGCTGGAGCACGCCGTGAGCATCGCCGCCTCGATCGGCGTGCACCTGGTGCAGCGCGGCTTCAGCGTCCGGCTCATCACCGCCGCCGGCGAGGAGATCGCCCCCGAGTGGCACGAGCACGGCGCGCACCTGGCCGAGACGCGGCCGCTGCTCGAGTCGCTGGCCGTCGTCACGGAGGTCGCCCACCCCCACCTGGACTCCAAGTGGCTCCAGGACGGCGGCCACTCGGGCCTGCTCATCGGCGTGCTCGGCTCGCTCGCCGACCACGACCGCTCGGCGTTCACCCGGATGCGCCACTCCGGCTCGGCCGCGCTGGCGGTCGCGCTCGACGTGAGCGCCTGGGGCCGCGGCGGCCTGGCCGGGCCCGACCCGGTCCCCTGGCTCACCAGCCACGGCTGGCGCGCTGTCGTCGCCGGCCCGCGCGACCCGGTGCCAACGGTGTGGCAGGAGCTCGGCGTCCTCGGGCAGACCCGGGACTCCGGTCGCGGCGGGCTGATCAGCACGGAGCGTGCGTGATGCGGCGCGTGGCCCTCCACCTTCCCGGCACCGCGCTGATCTCCGCGGTGGCCGCGCTCACCACCTGGGTGACCCTCCTGGCGTGGTCGCCGTTCAGCGAGCGGCCCAGCACCTACCTCGTGCCGCTGCTCGGCATGGCCCTGCTGGTCGCCGCTGCCGGCGCACTGCTGCGCGGTGCCCGCGTGCCCGTCCTCGGCGTGGTCGTGCTCGAGCTGCTCCTGGTCGGCCTGGTGCTGCACCACGCCTGGGCCGACGGGCTGGGGCTGCTCGGTGGCTGGGTGCCGACGCCGACGTCGTTGCGTGAGGTCGGCGCGGTGCTGTCGGCGTCCGTGGACGCCTCGCAGTCCTACCCTGCTCCCGTCCCCAAGTCGGTGCCGCAGTTTCCTCCGGTGCTCGTGCTGGCCGGCTCGGCGACCCTGGTGCTCGTCGACCTGATCGCGTGCGGGCTGCGCCGGGCCCCGGTGGCCGGCCTGCCCCTGCTCGCGGTCTACACCGCGCCGGTGAGCATCCTCGACGGCGGCGTGTCGTGGGTGAAGTTCGCGCTGGCCGCGGTGCTGTTCCTATTCCTGATCACGTGCCAGGAGGCCGGTCGGCTCGCGCACTGGGGCCAGCAGGTCACCGGCTCCGGGCGGTTCTTCGACACCCAGCAGACCCAGGTCAGCAGCCACGCGGTGTGGTCCGCGGCCCGCAAGATCGGGTTCACCGCCACCGGTCTCGCGGTGGTGGTCCCGATCCTGGTGCCGACCTGGTCGGTGGGGCTCTTCGACGGCAACGGCCCCGGCGGCGGTGGCGGCGACGCCGTGTCGATCACGAACCCGATCGTCAACATGCGGCGCGACCTCAATCGCGGCCTCGACGTCGACCTGGTCCGGGTGACCACCGACGACCCGGATCCGCGCTACCTGCGGGTCAGCGTGCTCGACCAGTTCGACGGCGAGACCTGGAAGCCGTCGAACCGGTCCATCCCCATCGACCA
>JBQCEF010000380.1:0-3034 GCA_051960495.1 Nocardioides sp.
CTGTGCATCGACGGACCGGCCGGCTCGGGCAAGACGACGCTGGCGGCCGAGGTCGCTGCCGCCGCGGATCGGGCCGGAGTGTCGGTCGCCGTGGTCCACCTCGACGACGTCTACCCCGGCTGGAACGGCCTGGCCGAGGGGATTCGCCGCGCCGCTTCCGATCTCGTCGAGCCCGTGGCTGCGGGAAGGCCGGGCCGGTACCGGCGTTACGACTGGGTCGCGGGCGCCGAGAGCGAGTGGTGCGAGGTGGGACCGGTTGACGTGCTGGTGCTCGAGGGTGTGGGCTCCGGGCCGGCCGGCGGCGACCACGTGTCGCTCCTGGTCTGGGTGGAGGCGCCGCGAGAGATCCGGCTTGCCCGCGGCCTGGAGCGTGACCTCGCCCTTCCCGGGCAGCCGAGCGACGCCGAGGGCCTGCGGGCGCGGTGGCTGCGCTGGATGGCCGACGAGGAGGCGCTGCACGCCGAGGACCGGACACGCGATCGCGCGGACCTGGTGGTGGACGGGAGGAGCCACGCATGAGCTTCGACGAGGTGTTCGCGGCCGCGGGGTGCACGGGCTTCGTCCACGCGACGACATTGGACGGCCGCCATGAGGTGGGCCTGAGGCCGGACGACGCCGTGGTGCCTGCCTCGGTGATCAAGGTGCTGGTCGCGGTCGAGGCCGAGGCGCAGATGGCGGACGGCAGACTCGACCCGGCGCGCCGCGTGCTGCTCCGAGCGGACAGGCGGACGACCGGCCCGACCGGTATCTCGCTGTTCCGCGACGACGTCGTGGTCTCGGCGCGCGACCTCCCGGTACTCGTGCTGACGATCAGCGACAACGTGTGCACCGACGCCCTGCTCGACCTGGTCGGCCTCGACGCGGTGAACGCCACCGCTGCGCGCGGGTTGCGAGACACCGTGCTCGCGTCGAATCTCGCGGAGCTGATCGACTCCTTGGCCCGGGACACCGGCTTCGCGGACTGGGCGGCGTTCGAGGCGTGGTCGGACGCCGAGTCCGATGCCACGGCGCTGGCCGCTGCGGACGAACGGTTGCGAGCAGCCACCGCGCTCCGGCCCGGCTCCCCCACCCGGACGACGGCCCGCGACATGACCCGGCTGCTGCGCCTCATCTGGTCCGACGAGGCCGGTCCTGCCGATGCCTGCGCGCGGGTGCGATGGCTGATGAAGCGCCAGATCACCAAGGAGCGCATCGCCAGCGGCTTCCCTCCCGGTGTCGGCGTGGCCGCCAAGAGCGGTGCGCTGATGGGCGTCGTACGCAACGAGGTCGGCATGGTGACCCGACCCGGTGAGCCGCCCTGTGCGGTTGCAGTGTTCACGCGCACCGAACGCCCGGGGACGGACCCGCGCTTGGTCGACGCCGCGATCGGCCGGGTGGCCGCGCGTGCGGTGGCCGAGCTCACTGGCTGACCCTTCCAACCCCGCTTGGTGCTATTGGCGTCGGTGGAATCGGTAGGTGCCGCCGGGTTGTCGGGTCATGTCCCAGTGTTGGGGGTGGTCTGCCATGTGGTGGTGGGGTGGGCAGAAGGGGATGCCGTCTTCGGCGTTGGTTTCGCCGCCGAGGGCCCAGGGTTTGCGGTGGTGGTACTCAAGCCAGGCGGCGGGTCGGTCGCAGTTCGATGCTGCGCATTGGCCGCCGTAGCGGTGGTTGATGTCGAGCTTCTGGTAGCGGCCGAACAGCCGCTGCTCGCGACCGAGGTCCAGGGGCATGGATTGGCCGTCGAGGACCATCGGGATGATCCCTGCTTTGCAGGCCAGTCGGCGGATCTCGCCGGCGGAGATGCGGTGGCCGGTGTCGAGGACCGCGACTCCGAGCCCGGTCATCAGCACCTGCAGCGGGACGGTGACCACGAGGGTGAACGGGGAGCCGTTCACGCTGGGCAGGTCGCTGAGGTGGTTCTCCAGCAGCTCCATCAACCCCTGACCCAGCAAGGTGCTGTGGGGGAGTTTCTTGCCGGTCTCGGGGTCGATGCGGCCCTCCCCGATCCGCCGCGGTGACGTGAGTGCTTCGAGGGCTTTCTTGAGGAGGTGGGCGTGCAGGGTGGGCAGCTTGAACCGGCCCTCGCTGGTCCCGTCGCCGTTGTCGCGGGAGGAGTAGTACGCGACCCTCCGGGCCTTGGCTTCCTCTTTCTGGAGTCTCTTGCCTTCCTCGGCGTCCGCGGCCTCGGGGCAGACCACTTCGAAGAGGCGTTTGCCGCAGGCGCGGAGCTCGGCGGCGTCGAACCGTTTCGCCAGATCCACCATGTGCGCCTCCGCGCGCTCATGCGTGCCGGGCGGCAGGTCGTCGTACTCAGCCGTCAACGTCTTGACCGCGTGGATGACGATCCGCGCCTTCTCCGAATCGATGCCACCTGCTGCGAGGGCCTGGCGGGTGGTCTCGAACCGGTCGGCGAGGTCCTGGGCCAGGTGGAGGTCGGCGAACCGGGCCGCCCGGCCGGTCTTCGTTTCGTGAGCCAACCACGCGGGCGTGGAGGTGGCACCCGAGTCGGTCCCGACCTGGTCCCGGTCGGCCTGGGCGAGGATCCGCAGCTCCAGCTCCTCCAACCGGGCCCGCTGCCGCCGCATCGCCACGAGCGCGGGGCGTTCCTCATCAAGGGTCATCGACCACAACGGCGCATCCGCGAGCCGGTCCAGGGCGCTGGAGAGGGAGTCGAGGAACCGCACCACCTGGTGCGCCGGCGGCGGGGTGCCGGCCGGCGGCGGAGGCGGTGCGATCGTCAAGCTCATGACCCCACGCTAGAAGCCGCCGCAGACCCTCTCGACCCCGTCCTTTCGATCAGGGGATAACCCGCACACCCCTGCGCCTGTGGACGAAAACCGGCCCAGGCGCCGGCCTCGCGTGAGAAGCCGCCGGGTCGGCGGACTGGTCAGCCCCAGGCGCCGTACACCCGCACGCGCAGCGGCCCGTCCGCGGTGAGGTTCCACAGCTGGCGGGCGTCCTCCACCCAGAAGTTCACGCAGCCGTGGCTGTGACCGATGAACGGGTTCATCATCAGCCGCGAGCCGTGCAGGGCCTGCCCGCCGGAGAAGAACTG
>JBQCEF010000381.1:0-10159 GCA_051960495.1 Nocardioides sp.
TGAGACCGAACAGGTAGCCCAGGCCCACCCAGGCTGCCACGAAGCCCACCCCCTCGACCACGCGCCGCCGTCGTGGACGTTCCGCGACGGCGACGCATCGGTCGGGGGGAACGGTGTGCCTGCTCGACATCCGGTCCTCCTCGGGACGGGGCGGTCCGCCAGGACCGCGGTGGCGCATCAGTGCAGGTGCATGCCGGCGCCCGCAGCCGCACGGCTCGCAGGCATCCGGACCAGGGCGAAGACGGCGAAGACGACCGCGATCACGCCGGCGCCCACGAGACCGCGGGTGAACCCGTGCACCGCCCCGTCGTGGGTGGCGAGCGAGCCGGCGGTGCTGGCCACTGCGGACAGGACGGCGACACCGAGAGCGGCACCGATCTCGTGGCCGGTCATCAAGAACCCGGACGCGACACCGGCGTGCGAGTCGGGGATTCCGGTCATGGAGGTCACGGAGACGGGCACGAAGACCATGCCGACGCCGAGGCCGAGCCCGAGGAGACCGGGGAGCAGGTCGGCGGCGTACCGGGAGTCGGCGGAGGCCGTGGAGAGCAGGGCGGCAGCCGCGGCCACGAGCAGCAACCCGGAGGTGGCGATGGCGCGCGGGGTGGCGTGGGCCAGGAGGTGACGGGCGACGACCGTGCCCGCCGTGATCGCGAGCGCGAAGGGCAGGAAGGCCAGGCCTGTCTGCAGCGCGCTGAATCCCATCACGGTCTGCATGAAGATCGACGCCAGGAACACGGTGCCGACCAGGATCCCGGTGACGCCGAGCATCACAGCGGTTCCGGAGACCAGGGAGCGCAGCTTCCAGACGTGGGGCGGGAAGAGCGGCCTCGCTGCACGCTGCTCGACCTTGAGGAACACGATCAGCAGCACCGCCGACGCACCCAGACCGAGCCCGGTGCGGAGCGACCACCAGCCATTGGTGGCGGTCTCCCCCACGAAGTAGATCAGCGTGGCGAGCCCGGCGATCACCGCCACGGCGCCCGGGAAGTCGAAGGCCGACCAGGCGGCCGCGGTGGACTTCTCCTTGGCGATCACGCGTCGTCCGGCGACCAGGGCGGCGAGGCCGACGGGACCGTTGACCCAGAAGATGAACTGCCAGCTCGACCAGGTGGTGAGGGCGCCGCCGACCAGGACACCCGCGGCGACGCCGAGGCTGCCCACGGCGCCCCACAGCGCCAGTGCCGTCCTGCGCTGGGCGCCCGCGTAGGTGGTGGTGATCAGTGAGAGCGCCGACGGGGTCAGCAGCGCCGCGCTCAGTCCCTGAACCGCACGGGCGGTGATCAGCTGGGTCCCGGTCTCGGCGAACCCGCTGACCAGCGAGGCCACGGTGAAGAGGGCGAGGCCGGTGAGGAAGACGCCTCGCCGGGACAGCAGGTCGCTGATGCGGCCGCCGAGCAGCAGGCCTCCTCCCGACATCATCAGGTACGCCGTGACCAGCCACTGCAGGTCGCCGCCGGCCAGGTGCAGGGACTGGCCGATGGTCGGCAGGGCGGTGTTGACGACCGAGATGTCGAGGACGACCAGGATCTGTGCGGCGAGGGCGACGCCGAGCAGCGCCCAGGATCTGCGGGGACCGTGGTCCTCGTTCGGTATGGCCGGGTCGCCGTGGTGGGCGGTGGTTGCGTGGGACATCGGATTCTCCTCGGTTCGGTAGGGGTGGTGGCGGTTCATGGCGTCGACAGGGGTGAGCCGGTGCTGACGGCGCGAGTGACGGCGGTGATGGCGGCGGCCGAGGCGCCCGAGCCGTTGGGGTCCTCGACCATGCCGGCGTGGGTGGAGTTGACCTCGCGGTGGACGCTGTCGGCGGACAGGCGCGCGAGCCGGTCCTGGGCGGTAGACCAGCCCTCGGTGCTGAGGTTCTCGGAGGCGGTGAGCACCGCCAGCGGTCGGTTGCCCAGCGACGCGAGCGACCGCGACTGCTCGAGGACGCGAGGGAGCACAGCCAGCTCGTCGCGGCCGTTGCGCTGCGCGCGCACGGTGGAGCCCATGGCCTCCACCCGCTCCCCGTCGGCGCCCGGCAGGTGCGAGCCGGGGGCGATCGCAGGCCCCAGCCCGACCCGGGTCAGCGTCGGCAGGAGGGACAGGCCCCGTCGCATCAGCGCGTACTGCAGCGGGTAGGTCGGCATCTCGGTGAACTGGCGCGGACTGGAGCTGTCGAGGAGCACCATCCCGGCGACGTCCTCGGGGTACTGCGCGGCGTAGGTCAGGGCGTAGGGCCCGCCGATGGAGTGCCCGACGAGGACGTAGGGTCCGTCCTCACCGGCCGCGGCGAGCAGGGTGGGCAGGTCCGCGGCCGCGGCGACGCCGTCCTGGGGCTCCGAGACATCGTCGCTCCAGCCCTGCCCGGCACGGTCGTAGGCGCACACCCGGGTGGTGCCGCTGACCTGGTCAGTGATCCGGGCCCAGGATGCGGAGAATTCGCCGAGCCCGTTGAAGAGCACCACCGTCGTTTCGCCGGCTCCCCGGCAGTCGAGGTGCAGGCGGTGGTCGCCCACCGAGATGATCCTGCCCGGAGCCGGGTGGTCGTGCCGGAGCCGTGGCGCGGCGACGTCCTGGACCAAAGCACCGACGCCGACCGCGGCCAGGGTGACGAGCACGGGGCTCAGCAGCAGCCGTGCCCCGCGCTCCGGGAGCGCTCGCCGGACCCGCACGGACATCCAGATCACCAGGGCCAGCAGCAGCGGCGGCCAGATCCAGCCGAGCAGTGTGAGGGACGAGTCGTCGGGAGCCAGCACGACGAGACCTGCACCGGCTGCCGACATGGCGACGGCGGGGACGCGCGCCCAGCGCTGCGGCCGGGAGGTCTTCCGGGCCGAGGCGAGCGCGAGTGCGCCCCAGCCGGCACCGAAGCCGAGCAGCAGGGAGCCGGTGAAGACCGCCTCGGTGGCGCCCGGGAAGACCACCACGGCCAGGACCAGGGCGCTCGCGGCGCCGAGGACGATCGAGCCGAGGACGACGCGGGTGACGGACCAGGCACCCGTACGACGCTCGGCGTACGGAGCCGCTTCGGGACTGGGTCGGACGTGGACGCTCATGGCGGTCTCGCTCTCGCAGTGGTTGCCGGTCGTGGCGTGGTGCACTGCGTCTGAGCGTGGTCTCGATGTCCGCTGCTCACCCCGGTCAGATAGCCGGGATCGTCCTCAGCCCAGGTCGAGGCGGGCGAGCTCGCCGCGGGAGGTGATCCCCGCCTTGGCGAAGACGTTGCGCAGGTGGAACGCGACGGTCCGTGGCGAGATCCAGCACTGGGCCGCGACGTCCTTGTTGGACAGCCCGGAGCTCACCAGCCGCGCGATCTGCAGCTCCGTCGGCGTCAGGTCGACCAGCGTCGAGGGGTCGCGCTTGCGGGCGGTCTCCCCGGAGGCTCGGAGCTCCTGGTTGGCGCGCGCGGCCAGGGGATCCGCGCGCAGGTCCTGGAAGGTCTCGACCGCCTCGCGCTGGTGCTGCCGGGCGTCGACGCGCCGCTGGCTGCGGCGCAGCCACTCCCCGTAGGCCAGCCGGGCTCGCGCCGCGTCGAGCGGACGGCCGGCGTCCGCATGGTGCGCCAGGGACTCACCGAAGAGCGCGTCGGCCTCGCCCTGGTCTGCTGTCAGCGCGCGGCCGAAGGCGACGGTGGCCAGTGCCCACGGTCGGCCCGTGGCCGCTCCGAAGCGGGCCAGGTCGTCGGTCCAGCCGCGGGCAGCCATCACGTCCCCGGCGCGCACCGCCGCCTCGATGCGCTCCGCGGCCGACATCCGTGCCAGGACCGGCAACCGGAACCTTGCAAGCTGGTGCAGCGCGCCGACGCTGTCGCCGGCACCGGACGCCCGCACTGCCTTGGCCCAGCGGGTCAGGTCGTGGACGGGGTCGGTCAGGATCCCGAGGGGGTACGACGCCACCAGCTCCTCGAGACGCGCGAGGTGCCGGTCGTGATCGTCCTGGTCCTGCAGGGCCGCGAGCAACGCCAGAAAGGCGATCGGCGGGGCCGTCATCGCGGGCTGGCCGATGCTCAGCCCCAGCGAGATGGCCTCCTCGGCGCTGTTGCGCACCCCGACGAGGTCGCCGGCGAGGTACTGGCCGAAGCAGAGCCGCTGCAGGCAGTAGACCACTGCGGTCACCGCACCGGCCTCCCGCGCCCGGGACAGCGCATATCCGTAGAACCGTTGCTGCCCCTGGTCGTCCCCCAGCTGCAGAGCCGCGTTGGCGAGGTTCCACAGCACGTCCCGGTCGTCGACCCGCTCACCGAGCTCCAGCGCACGGTCCAGCGCGACGGATGCGGCCTGCCACTCCCCCTCCGCCACCTCGGTCATCGCGACCAGCATGTGACGCAGACACAGGGTGCGCGGCGAGTCCGCGGCGGCCGGCACGACGAGGGCGTCGGTCACCGGCAGCGGCGTACCGCTGTCGGCGCCGAAGGTGCGCATCACGGCAGCGGCGACCGCGATGTCGAGGGCCCTGTCCGCATCGATCGGGTGAACCGCCTGGGCAGCCTCCACGAAGATCCGGTGTGCCTCCGAGGCGGAACCCAGGTTGACCTCGATGTGGCCCCGCAGGCGGGCGGCGTCGGCAAGCAGCAGCGGGTCGTTCGCCGCCTCGCGTGCCTTCGTGAGCAGTGCCTGAGCCTGACCCGCGCGGCCGCATGCCCAGGCGCTGCGAGCCGCGGCGACGGTGAGCTCGGTGCGCCTGGCGTGGTCGCTGCACAGTGCCGCAGCGCGCTCGTACGCCGCGAGCGCTGCGGCGTGCCCGCCCCGCCGCTGGGCCCTGGCGCCGGCCAGCTCCAGGGCCGCGGCCACCTCCGGGTCGGGCCCCTCGGCGGCGGATGCCCGGTGCCAGGCCTCCCGGTCGGGATCGCCGTGCCCGGAAAGCGCTTCGGCGATGGCTCGGTGCACCTCGCGCCGTTGCGCTCCGGTCGCGGCCTGGTAGACCGCCGAGCGAACCAGCGGATGCCGGAGCGACAGCGACGTACCGCTCTCGACGAGCAGCCCTGACTCCACCGCCGCCTGCAGGTCGTCGCCGCCGAGCCCCAAGGAAGCGGCGGCCCGCCGGAGCACGTCGGACCCGCCGCTGTCGTCCGCCGCGACGAGCAGCAACAACCTCTGCACCGTCGGCGGCAACCGGCGACTCCGATCGAGGAAGAGCTGCTCGACACGCGAGGACAGGTGGAGCTGCGAGGGCAGGGGGTCCGCACCCCTGAGCTGGTCCCCGGTCAGCTCGGCAGGCAGCTCCAGCAGGGCCAGGGGGTTGCCGCGAGTCTCGGCGACGATCCGCTCCAGTACGTCCTCGGCCGTCGCGGCACCCAGACGTTCCTGCAACAGGGCGCGGGAGGCATCGGGCTCGAGTCCCGTCACGACCAGCTCGGGGAGGCCCTGCGGGTCGAAGGTGCCCCACGCACCGTCCCGGGCTGCGAAGACCAGGGCCACCCGGTCCGCAGCGATCCGGTGGGCGCAGAAGAGGAGGGCTCCGGCGGTGGCGGCGTCCAGCCAGTGCGCGTCGTCCACGACGCACAGCACCGGGTTCTCCTCCGCCGCGCCGGTCAGGATCGACAGCGTCGCCACGCCCACCAGGAACGGCTCGACCGGAGGGCCCTCCTCCTCGCCGAACGCGACGCGCAAGGCCCGGGCTTGCGGCTCGGGCAGTCCGGCGCGGAGCCTCGCGACGGGACGCAGCAACCGGTGCAGCGCCGCGAAGGCCAGCGGCGCCTCCACCTCCAGCCCCTGGGTGCGCAGCACGGTGGCCTCGCCCGCGCCCGCCACGAGCTCGTCGAGCAGCGCCGACTTGCCGACTCCGGGCTCGCCACCGACGACCAGCGTCCCTGCGGACCCTTCTCGTGCCCCCTCGACAAGCGCCGCCAGGAGCAGTCGCTCCGGCTCGCGGCCAACCAGCACGCAACGAAAGTACCGCGCCACGGGCCTGGTGCGGGACCGAACCCCGGCTGTTTGACCGGGGCGACCCGAGCCCCTCGACGGGAGGCTCACCTCATGAACGAGACGCGCGAACACACAGCCGACGGCACGACAGCAGGAGGCCGAAGACACCAGATCGGGATCCTTCTCTTCGACGGCGTCGAGGAGCTGGACGCCGTCGGACCCTGGGAGGTGCTGTCCGCCTGGACCCAGCAGCACCCCGAGGACGGCTGGGACGCCTTCTGTCTCTCCTCCGACGGCCGTCCGGTCCGCAGCGCCAAGACCCTCGTGCTCGGTGCGCACCACTCGATCGACGACGCGCCGCCGATGGACATCCTGATCCATCCCGGCGGCCCGGGCACCAGGCCGATGCTGCACGACCGTGGCCACCTCGAGTGGGTCCGCCGGCAGCGCGCCACGGTTCCGCTGATGACCTCGGTCTGCACCGGCAGCCTGGTCTACGCGGCGGCCGGGCTGCTGGTCGGCCGGAGAGCGACGACGCACTGGGCCTCACTCAACCTGCTCGCCGAGCTCGACCCCACGGTCATCACCGACGTCCGCTCCCGGTTCGTCGACGACGGTGACCTGATCACCAGCGCCGGGGTCAGCGCGGGCATCGACATGGCCCTGCACCTCGTGGCCCGGCTGACCGACGTCGAACGCGCCCGGGAGGTCCGGCGCGAGATCCAGTACGACCCCCTGCCCCCGATCTGAACAACACCTCACCGAGCAAGGAGAACTTGTCATGACCACCCTCACCGACCGCACGATGCGCGCGGTCCTCCAAGACCGCTACGGCACCGCCGACGTCCTCCGACTCGGCCGCGCCCCCCGGCCGTCGGTCGGCGACCACGACGTGCTCGTCGAGGTCCGCGCCGCCGGACTGGACCGCGGCACCGAGCACCTCGTCTCCGGCAAGCCCTACGCCATGCGGCTCGCGTTCGGCATGAGACGCCCGAAGAACCCCGTCCCCGGCCGGGACGTCGCCGGCGTCGTCGTCGAGACCGGTGCGGCGGTCAGCCGGTTCGCCGTCGGGGACCAGGTCTACGGCGTCGCGCCGGGGTCCTTCGCGGAGTACGCGGTCGCTCAGGAGTCCCGCCTCGCCCTCAAGCCGGCGAACCTCTCGTTCACCCAGGCCGCCGTCGTACCCGTCTCCGCAGCCACCGCGCTGCGGGCACTGGTCGACGTCGGGCGCCTCCAAGCCGGCCAGTCCGTCCTGGTGATCGGTGCCTCCGGCGGCGTCGGAAGCTACGCGGTCCAGATCGCGAAGGCACTCGGCGCCGAGGTCACCGGTGTGTGTGCAGCACCGCGAAGGCGGACCTGGTCGTATCGCTCAGCGCCGACCACGTCATCGACTACACCCGCGAGGACTTCGCGGACGGGTCCCGCCGGTACGACCTCGTCCTCGACATCGCGGGCAACCCGTCCCTGAAGCGGCTGCGTCGAGCCCTCCGGCCCCGGGGAACCGCCGTGTTCGTGGGAGGCGAGGACGCCGGCGCCCTGCTCGGCATGGGTCGGCAGCTGCGCGGCGTACTGCTCTCCGGCTTTCTCAGGCAACGCCTTGCGCTCCTGGTCGCCGCTGAGCGCGCCAGCGACTACGAGCGCCTGACCGAGCTCATCGAGGCCGGCGAGGTCGTTCCCAGCATCGACCGCACCTACCCGCTCGAGGACGCGCCGCTCGCCGTACGGCAGCTCGAGGCCGGACAGGTGCGCGGCAAGGTCGCCGTCACCGTCGATCGGTAAGACGACAAGAGGCCCGGACAGTCACTGTCCGGGCCTCTTGCCGTTTGGTAGCGGGGGCAGGATTTGAACCTGCGACCTCTGGACGCCATCAGGGGCATCGCGAGGGCTACGGTCTCGGGCCGGAAGCTACCGATTCACTCGGTGTAGTAAGGGATTCGCCCTCTCTTCCAACCTCAGGATACCCGTCGAGTACCGAGTGGGGCGGGCCCAATGTGGACACTAAATGGACCCCGATCGAATCCGGCCGGGAACGGACCACCCGCACCCACTCGCGGCGCCAATGACATACCTCTGGGGCTTCGACGAGCTGCAGCACCATGGGCGTGCCTCGTTGGTTCAGGAGAGCCAGTGCCCGCCTGCTGCTCCCGCTGCGGCCGTCCATACGGTCTCTAGTGCGTACTGCATGTAGTGACGCTGGGCTTGGACTTCACGGTAGTTGTCGCTGGTTGTGTTTCTGTGCTTGCCTCTGTTCATTGGTCGCTCCTTCCTTGAACGCCATGGGCGCTCGGACAGAAGACGTACCGCAGAGAGCAGAAAGACGGCTAGCACTCCCGCTACGAACTGAAGGGGGTTGCACCCTCCAGCACTGGCGCACCTCAACCAACGAGGCTGTGTCCATCCTACCGGAGACCACCGACACTTTGGCGACGATGCTGCACCGCCTCGCGGCGATGTGACGCACCGGTCGGCATGTCCATCGGAGCCCGTGCCGACTGGCGGAGTGGATCGCCTCAGATGGAAGGAAGGTCGCACCCGCTGTCGATCACCTGCCGAGCGCGCTCATGGTTGCAACCGCTCATTGACCCAGGCCCAGTCGATCCGCTCCTGTTCCAGTCGCACCTTGCGTCCGAGGACGTCGCCGACGAGGTCGGTGTAGAGCTCGTGTTCGGTGGTAGTCAGGCGTCGCAGCAACGAGGTTGCGGGCCGGTCGTCGGTCGCCCATCGTTCGCGGTGGGCCAAGAGCGTCTGTCGATCCATCAGGCTCGAGCGGGTCTGCGGCAGCCATGCGCGGAGTCGGTCGAGGATGGCGAAGCCGTGTGTGTCGATGTCGCCCCAGTAGACGACTTCGGTGTTCGCAAGCCACGGCAGCCGCCCGACTCGGTCGACCTCGAAGCCTTTGCCCCAGATAACGATCCCGTCGTCAGGGACGTCGACGCTCAGGTAGGTGATTTCGTTCTCGATGACGACGGCGACGCGAGGGGCGATCGGGATCTGGGCAAGCTCTGCGGGGCGCAACGCCATTTCGGTGACTTGCGGAGGTAGTCCGAGCCCTGGCGCCGGCCGGATGCGGACGAGCTCGGGCTTCGTGCGCAGGCCCAGATCTGTCAGGAACCCTCCTGCCGCGCCTGACACCCCGAGGATGGCTGCGAGCACGGAGCGATGGCGTTCGGCGAACTTGGTGTCGACGCCCGGAGCACTGATCTCACGCAAGTAGCGGTTGGAGCCCCGGTACGTGTTGAGCCATTCGTATGCGGCGATGATCCCCGCCATCTCGCCGCTGAGGTCGAGCGCCCGGTGCGGCTGAGCGACCGCCCAGTCTCGGACGGCGGGATGCCCACCCACGGTCGTCAGGATTCGATCGAAGCACGCCACTTTGTCGGCGACACCCAGGAGCGTCCAAGCTTGGGGATAGGTCGCGACGACGGCGCGGACGGGAATCTGATTGCGACCGATGTGACGCCCTCCGAGGGTCTGCCACGTCAGCGTGTAGCGGCGATCATCGCGACGACCGACGTCGAGTTGGTCGATCCAGGTCCGTACCGCTGACAGGTCGTCGCCGATCTCGGATGCCTTGGGACCTCGCAGCGGCACGGCGATGACATCGAACTCCAGCCCCTGGGCGTAGGAGCGAAGGAGAGTGCCGTCGTCCCATCGCCGGCGGACCTTCGCAACGACATCCGCGGGCGTTGACCACGACCTGCTCATGCCGAGGGACTCATGTCTGACGTCCGTCGCGACGCGTGCGGTACTCCTCGATCGTCATCGTCTGCAGCTGCGACGAGGTTCCGGTCGGATTGGCGACGAATCCGATGGCGCTGACGTACGGCTCGATGACATGGATCTTTTGAAGCGGCGTGACGACGAGGACCTGCAGACCGAGCTTGGCGAACAGGTCGAGCGCGTATCGGGCGGAGTCCTCCGATCCGCGCCCGAATGCCTCGTCGATGACGGCGAATCGGAAGTCCTTGGACTTGACTGCACCCCACTCCAGGCCGAACTGGTAGGCGAGCGATGCGGCGAGGATGGTGTAGGCGAGCTTCTCCTTCTGTCCGCCGGACTTCCCGTCGGAGTCGCTGTAGTGCTCCCACTCCTCGTGCGTCTCGAGGTCGCGCTCGGAAGCGGAGAACACGAACCAGTTTCGTACGTCGGTCACCCGCCTGGTCCATGTCTTGTCCGCGTCGGCATACCCGTCCCGGCCGCGGAATCGTTCGATGATCCGCTTGACGTCGAGGAAGCGTTGCTCGGAGTACTGGTCCCCGTCGGCTGCGAGGCTGTCGTTGGTCAGGTTGCGCAGCTCCGCACGGAACTGCACG
>JBQCEF010000382.1:0-4075 GCA_051960495.1 Nocardioides sp.
GGGCGAAAACGCGGCGTGGTGCCCCCCGGGGGGGGCGCTGTGGTTCTCTTGTCCTCCGCCCCCCACGACCAGCTCGCCGAGGACGTGCTCGAGTGGCCCGAACCGGTACGCGCGGACGAGACGCTCCAGGCCGGCCTGGCCCGGCTGGAGAAGAGCATGTCGGCAGCGGTGCCGGTGCTCGACCCCGCGGGCCGGGCGCTCGTCGGATGGCTGACGCCGCAGGAGGTCCTGGCAGCCCTGCGGGGGAGCTGAGCGGCACGACGTACGGCGTCAGCGCGCCGTCGGCTGCCCGTCGGGTGCGCCGACGTCGACCCGCGGCTGGACCGTCACGGTGCCGTCGGTGGCGAACGCGTAGCGCTGGTAGCCGGTGACCAGGCCGCTCTCCTCGTTCTGGAACAGCACCGTGAACGACGCTCGTTGCTGCGGCTTGGACCACGGTGTCGAGAAGTGGTTGAAGGTCGGGGTGTCGATCGCGCCGCCCGAGGTGTTCAGCTCCATCACGAGCGTCCAGGTGCCGTCAGAGTTCCACACGACGCGGGGCAGGACCTCGCGGTGCCAGTGCCCGTAGAACAGAGCGCCGGTGGGCAGGTCGCGCACGCCGTCGTCCCACCAGGTCGTGTCGCTGCCCCGGGCGTCGAGGAATGCAGGCATGTCCGGGACGTCGCCGATGAACGCCGCCGCCGCGTAGCCCTCGTGCACGAGCGTGATGTCGGGGTGGTCGTCAAGCGCGGTGTCGTAGAGCGCCTCACCCACCGAGGTCTGCGTTTCCTCGCCGCGCAGTCGGGTGGCGCCGAACATCTCGGTCCGCTCCGGGTCTCCGTCGCCGAGCACGCTGACCCCGGCCACCTCGGTGGTGCTGCCGTCCAGCACCGTCATGCCGGCGTCGGCCATCTGGCGGGCGCTGAGCTCGCTCTCGTGGTTGCCGGTCACCGCCACGACCGGCGCCTCCCCGGCGATGGCCGCCTCGTCCTCGATGCAGCCGCCCTCGGCCGCGGTCCCGTTGGTCGTGAGGTCACCGGAGATGGCCAGCAGGCTCACCGTGCCGGGGCCGTGCTGCTCGTCGAGCAGCGCCACCACACGGCGCTGGAGCGCGATCATCGCCGAGCTGCAGTGCATGTCGGACTGCATCATCACCGCGACCTCGCCCTCCCGCGGCCCGGTCATCGCGGTTCGTGCCGCCTCCAGCTGGCTGGTCGCCGAGGCGACGAAGGCTTCGGTGCGGGACTGCTGCCGGTCGATGAGCAGCTCCACCTTCGGCAACGCGTCCTGGATGGCGAGCTTCAGCACCGGGCTGTCCGTGACCGCACCTTCGGCCCGGGTGCCGTCCAGCGCGGGGAGGGCGTAGTCGAAGTCCTCGCCGTGGTCACCCGACCCGGCCCAGTCGCGGAACTCCAGGAACGCGACGGCCGAGCTCAGCACCAGTCCGGCGGCGACCCCGGCGGCGACGCCGCGCGTCCGGTGGCGGTGCAGCCGCATCCGCAAGGCGGGGTCCATGATCGCCAGGCCCAGGAGCAGCAGCACGGTCCCGACCGCGGTGTAGAGCAGCCAGGCGGCGAGAGCCCGGTCGCGGAAGTCGTCCTCGAGCTGCGCGACATAGCCGCGGATCGCGGCGTCGGGGTCGTGGAAGAGACCGCCGTAGACCTTGAGCATCTGGGGCGAGAAGTACGACGAGATGCCGGCGCTCTCGTCCGGCGTCCGCGGAGCGCCGTCGGCGGTGACCGACAGGCCCAGCGGACCCTGGCTCGTCGGCACCCGGATGCTGCCGAGGAGGCCCAGCCGCAACCGGCTGTCCGAGGTCCCGGTCAGCGTCAGCGTGGCCGGGACCAGGCCGACATCCGCGTGAACGCGCGTCCGCTCCAGACCACGCTCGAGCGCGAGGGGCAGCGAGACGAGGCCCGCCGCGAGGATGCACGCGAGCACCTGCCCGGCGCGGCCGAGGACCCTGCGGGGGCGCGTCTGCGTCACGAAGCCGGGGCGGCGACAGCGCGGACCGCGGCGGCGACCGCCGGGGCGACGGAGCTGTCGAAGACGCTCGGCACGATGTAGTTCGCGTTGAGCTGCTCGGCCGCGACCGTGTCCGCGATCGCGGTCGCCGCCGCGATCATCATCGGGTCGGTGATCTCGCTGACCCCGGCGTCGAGCAGGCCGCGGAAGAAGCCGGGGAACACCAGGACGTTGTTGATCTGGTTCGGGTAGTCGGAGCGGCCGGTCGCCACGACCGCGGCGTGCTCGGCGGCGGCCACTGGATCGACCTCCGGGACCGGGTTGGCGAGGGCGAAGACGATCGCGTCCGGGGCCATCGTCGCGATGTCGTCACCGGTGAGCAGGTTGGGGGCCGAGACGCCGATGAAGACGTCGGCGCCGGCGAGCACCTCGCGCAGGGAGCCGGTGAGGTGCTGGCTGTTGGTGTTCTGGGCGATCCAGTCGCGGAAGCGGTCGAGGCCCTTCTGCCCGGAGTGCACCGCGCCGTCCCGACCGCAGCCGATGATCTCCCCGGCGCCCTGGGCCTTGAGGAGCCGGATGATCGCGTTGCCGGCGGCGCCCACCCCCGAGACCACGATGCGCACGTCCTCGATTCGCTTGCCGACGACGCGCAGGGCGTTGGTCAGCGCCGCCAGGACCACGATCGCGGTGCCGTGCTGGTCGTCGTGGAAGACCGGGATGTCGAGGAGCTCGCGCAGCCGGGCCTCGACCTCGAAGCAGCGGGGCGCCGAGATGTCCTCGAGGTTGATCCCGCCGTAGCCGGGCGCCATCGCGCGGACGATCTCGACGAGCATGTCGGTGTCCTGGGTGTCCAGGCACACCGGCCAGGCGTCGACCCCCCCGAACTGCTTGAAGAGGGCGGCCTTGCCCTCCATCACCGGCAGCGCCGCCGCGGCTCCGATGTTGCCGAGGCCGAGCACCGCCGACCCGTCGGTCACCACGGCGACGGTGTTGCGCTTGATCGTCAGCTGGCGGACGTCCTCGGGGTGCTCGGCGATCGCCAGGCTGACCCGGGCGACACCGGGGGTGTAGGCGCGCGACAGGTCGTCCCGGTGCTTGAGCGGCACCTTGGGGACGACCTCGATCTTGCCGCCGAGATGCATCAGGAAGGTGCGGTCACTGACCTTGCGGACGTTCGCGCCGGGCAGTTCCGCGATGGCCTTGGTGATCGCCTCGGCGTGGTCCTCGCCGGTGGTGTCACAGGTGACGTCGACGACCATCCGCGTCGGCAGGCTCTCGACCACGTCGAGCGCGGTGAGGGAACCACCGGCGGAGCCGACGGCCCCGGTCAGTGCAGTGGTCGCGTTCGACCCCGCAGGGAGCTCGACGCGGATGGTGATGGAGTAGCCCGGGCTCGTGGACGACATGGGCTCAGCGTCTCACGAGGAGCGCGCCGTCAGTCGATGATCCGCAGGGTCACCGTCTCCGGGAGTGCGGCGAGCTCCTCGACGACCTCGGGGGAGTAGTCGGTCCGCACGTCGGTGAGCAGGTAGCCGTGGTGACCCTGCGTGGCCAGCACCTGGCCCTCCACGTTGACCCCGCGCGAGGCGAGGACGGCGTTGACCCGCGCGAGCACGCCGGGGACGTTCTGGTGCAGGTGCGCCAGCCGGTGCGTGCCCGGTGCGTGCTCGAGGGAGACGTTGGGCAGGTTCACCGACAGCGTCGTACCGCCGGTGCGCACGTAGGTGCTGAGCTTCCCCGCGGTGAACCGGCCGATGTCCTCCTGGGCCTCCTCGGTCGAGCCCCCGACGTGGGGCGTGAGGATCACGTTCGGCAGCCCGCGCAGCGCCGAGTCGAAGGGGTCCCCCTGGTGCTTGGGCTCGTCGGGGAACACGTCGATGGCGGCGCCGGCGAGGTGGCCGCTCTCGATGTGCTTGCGCAGCGACGCGTGGTCCGCCACGAAGCCGCGCGAGAGGTTGAGGAAGATCGCGCCCGGCTTCATCTGGCTGAACTGCTCGTCGCCGAAGATGCCGGCGTTGCCCGGGCGGCCGTCGACGTGCAGCGAGACCACGTCGGCGTCCTCGAGCAGGTCCTGCAGCGACGAGCGCCGCTCGGCGTTGCCGACGGCGAGCTTGTCGGCGATGTCGTAGAA
>JBQCEF010000383.1:0-4568 GCA_051960495.1 Nocardioides sp.
GCTCGGGCTGGGCGACGAGGGCGCCACGGTCGACGTGCGCGGCGCCACCGGCACGGTCGAGCGCGTCGGCGCCCGACAGACGCTGGTCCGGCTCACCGCGCCGGTCCCCGGGATGCTCAACGTCTACGCGTGGGACGAGGGCGACGGCAAGGCGACGGCGGGCGTGCGGGCCTACCTGTTCTCCGCCGATGCCGCGGACTACGTGCGGCGCGAGCAGCCGGCGTGGCAGGCGTGGCTGCAAGGGCTGTCCGTCCCGGCCTGATCCCCCGCGCAGAACCTCCGCCGCTCACGGCGGGTGGCCGGCACGTCCCGCCGCATCCCCGCCGGAGCCGAAGGCACGCCGTACGATGCGGTCAACAAACGACGGGAGATCTCGGTGAACCTGGAGAAGGTGGTCTTCGGCTTCTTCGTCGTGCTCGCCGCGACGTTGAACTTCGGGTTCTTCATCGGCGACATCGGCGACCCGACGGTCCACAACATCTACGAGCTGTTCGCTGCCGTCGTGGTCAACCTCATCGCCACCGTGCTGAAGTTCGGCGACCGCACGCAGATCGGCGCGGTCCAGCTCGCCACCAGTCTGGTCGCCAGCCTGCAGCTGATCGCCGCGACGGTGGTCTACGCCTACGCGACGAACGTCGCGGACGGGCCGATGTCCGAGGCGATGACCGCGAGTGTCGTGTCGCTCTCCGGCGGCGCGCTGGTCGCCAACATCGTCTCGGTCGTCATCCTGGTGATCGAGACGGTCTCCTTCCGGCGCCGTTAGGACCCGTTGATGGCGAACCCGCTTCGGGAGCTGGTGGTCCGGCTCTTCCGTGACGAGCGGCGGGAGACCCGCGACGACGACCGCGGGGGCGACTACGCGACCTCGACGCTCCCCGACGGACTGGGGAAGCAGCCCTCGGCGCGGATCCTGATGGTCCTGCGCAGGATGCGAGCGCCGCTGATCGTGCTGATCCTGGTGTTCGCGATCAGCGTGCTCGGCCTGTCGATCATCCCCGGTCAGGACGCGCAGGGCCGTCCGGACCGGATGTCGCTGTTCGAGTCGTTCTACTTCATGAGCTACACCGCAACGACGATCGGCTTCGGCGAGCTCCCCCACACCTTCACGCCGTTGCAGCGGATGTGGGTCACCTTCGCGATCTTCCTCTCGGTCATCGGCTGGGCCTACGCGATCGGGTCACTGCTCGCGCTGATGCAGGACCGCTCCTTCAGGCGGGCCCTGGCGCGGCGCTACTTCACGCGTCAGGTCGCGCGGCTGCGAGAGCCGTTCCTGATCCTGGTCGGCTACGGTCAGGCCACCAAGCGGCTGGCTAGGTCCCTCGACGACATGGGCCACCGGTTCGTGATCGTCGACCGTGACGAGAACCGGGTCGCAGGGGTGGATCTCGAGTCCTACCGCGCGGACACGCCGGCGATGTACGGCGACGCCCGCGACACGAACCGGCTCGTGCTCGCCGGCGTGGGTCATCCCTACTGCGAGGGGGTGGTCGCGTTGAGCGGCGACGAGGAGACCAACCTCGACGTCGCGATGACCACGGCCCTGCTGCGACCCGGCCTGCCGGTCATCGCCCGCGCGCACTCCCGGGAGATCGCGGAGCGGATGGCGACCTTCGGCGAGCCGCAGGTGATCAACCCCTTCGACCGCTTCGGCGACCACCTGCGCATCCTGTACCGGTCGCCGGCGGCCTACCAGCTGATGATCTGGCTGACCAGCGCGCCCGGTACGCCGCTGCCGCCGCGACACGAGCCGCTCCCCCGCGGCCGCTGGGTCGTGTACGGCAAGGGCCGCTTCGGCCGCGAGCTCGCCGGCGACCTGCGCGCCGAGGACATCGAGGTGACCGTCATCGGCGAGCGCCGAGACGTCGAGGACCAGAAGCAGGCGCTCGAGGACGCCCGCCTGGCGCGCGAGGAAGTCGGTACGGCGGCAGCCTTCGTCGCCGCGACGGAGAGCGACACCACCAACCTGTGGCTCATCGAGACGGCCCACAAGGTGAACCCGGACCTGTTCATCGTGGCGCTGCAGAACCGGTCCGGGAACTCGCCGCTGTTCGACGCCGTCCACCTCGACTTCGGGATGCAGCCGGCCGACGTCATCGTGCACGAGGTGCTGGCCCGGCTGGCGAACCCGGCCCTGATGAAGTTCCTGCCCGAGGTCCCCCACCACGACGACGAGTGGTCCGGGCAGCTGGTGGATCGACTCGTGGAGCGCTGCGGGAAGGGCACCCCCGACATGTGGGTCACCCGGCTGGACGAGGACGACGCGCCGGCGCTGTCCCGGTGGTTGCGCGACGGCGAGCTCCGGCTCGGCGACCTGCTCCGCAGCCCCGAGGAACGGGAGGAGCCGGCGCGCGTCGTACCCCTGGCACTGCTCCGTGACGGCGAGAGCATCGTGACGCCTGGAGACGACCAGCTGCTGCAGGCGGGCGACGAGCTGCTCTTCGCCGGCACCGCGTCGGCCCGGCGCGCGCTCGACGCCGTCCTGGGCGACGAACCGACGGCGACCTACGTCATCGAGGGGCGGATCGTCCCGTCCGGCTGGTTGTGGCGTCGGCTCTCCGGAGCGAACAGGTAGGCCGCGCGCGTCAGCGGGACAACGTCGAAGCCTGCCCGCGCGAGCGATCGGCACGCCTCAACCACCAGGCAGCCAGCACGCCACCGATCGCGCCGAAGAGGTGCCCCTGCCAGGAGATGCCCGGCTGACCCGGCAGCACACCCCACAGCACCCCGCCGTAGAGGAGCAGCAGGATGACGCCCAGCGCCAGCTGCCCTGGGTGTCCGGAGAAGACCCCGCGCAGCAGCAAGTAGCACAGCCAACCGAAGATCAGCACCGACGCCCCGACGTGGATGGTCCCCGCAGGACCGGTGAGCCACACACCGGCGCCGCCGACCAGCCACACCACGGCCGTCACCGCGACCCAGCGCCGGACGCCGGCCAGCAGGAGCAGGAACCCGAGGACCAGGAGCGGCACCGTGTTGGCCATGAGGTGCGACCAGGTCCCGTGCAGCATCGGCGCGAAGAGGATCCCGTCCAGGCCGTCGGACTCTCGCGGCTCGACCCCGCCCAGGCGCTGCAGTCGACTCCCGAAGAGCTGATCGAGCAGCTCGACGGCGTAGAGGCTGCCGACGAAGAGCACGATCACCCGGAGAGCGGTCCCGGCGGTCGAGCGACGCCGCTCCGGTGCAGGTGACTCGTAGAGATTCACGCTTCAACAGTAGCCAGGTCGCTCCGGCCGAAAGGCTTTGATCCGCGCTTCACCGCGCAGCGACGATGCGGCCCCAAGCCTCGCCCAGGCCGACCCTGCCGCCGACTCCCCCGGGGGCCGACGCCGTGATCACGATCTCGTCGTCGTCTCGAGGAAGGTGCGCTCCTCGCCGTTGGCGTCGACGGACTCCGCGCCTTCCCTGCGACATTCACGCCGGCATCCTCGCATCTCACCGCCGCGTCCGCGCGTCCACCGCTCCGACCTGAGTGAGCGGTCAGCAATCGCTCCTCGATGGCTGTGGACCGCTCATACGCCCGTGCAGAGCAGCGCGGGGTCACCGATCACGGGCCAGGACTTGACTCCCTCAGGCGAAGTGTTGGCCGCCTGGATGCCGAACCGGTAGGGAGTACTCAGCCGAATATTGACGGGGACATCCATGCCCGGTGTCAGGACGGGCGACTCATACACCGGCACGTCGTCAGCAGTGAACGCGATGGCGCCGCTGGACCCATCCTCCGAGATATCTGCGACCCCCAGAACGCCACGAAAAGACTTGCAGTGACGACCTGGGGTGAAGCGCGCCTCCCAGCTCCGGGCCCTCGATAATGCGGACGCACCCCACGCCTTGTATCGCCGCCCGTTGAGTGTGGCCTCGCCAAACTGTGCTCCGCTGGTTGAGTAATACGGTGCGTACTCCGAGAGCTCAATCCAGCGCCAGACGGTGACCTTGACTGACTTGGAAACAGCCGGTTTCCCGACCGCGTACGTGACCCGCGCCCGAAAGCGCTCCCGGTTCGGCCCGATAGCCACTCGCTTGAACTTCACTCGGCTGCGGTCAGCTACCCGCACCGACTTCACCGGCTCCCAGGACGCATCCCCGTATGCGGGGACGTACCACTGCTGCAAGGTGACGCGGCGGGCCTTACGTGGGGAGGCGATGCGGGCAGTCACCGAGAATCGGTCACCTTCCACGGCCTTCGCTTTCGAAACCGATACAGACACCGCTCGACGAAACGTGGCCTGCCCCGCAGTTGCTGGCGCCAGCGTCGCGCTGCCAGCCATGAGAGCAGCGAGGAGCGCCCCCAGTCCGATTCTGAATCGAGATGTCATGTCGTCATTCCCCCTGTGCCTCTCGCGGCAGAGTCTGCAACGTCCAGGGCAAGCCTGACCCCGAAACGCACGAAATGAAGGGCCTGAGGGCCTTTGCGAGCCGGTCTTGGAGCGCCAAGGGTGCAGAACGACCGTCGGAGCAGCGAGGCACGTCCATACGTGCCAAGCCC
Source organism: Nocardioides sp. (assembly GCA_051960495.1). Lineage (GTDB taxonomy): Bacteria > Actinomycetota > Actinomycetes > Propionibacteriales > Nocardioidaceae > Nocardioides_B. Next base: position 4,484 of record JBQCEF010000383.1, read on the forward strand.
TGACCCGACGGCTCAGGAAGCCTGGTTACTCGCCACCGCTCGTGTGAATACGCAAGATTGCGAAGGTTGCCTCTGGCAAGCTACG
>JBQCEF010000384.1:0-2970 GCA_051960495.1 Nocardioides sp.
ACGGGCAGTGCGATCACGGTGCGCCAGCCGGCGACGTCCTCGACGACACCGCCGGCGAGCGGCCCCAGGCAGCTGACCGCGGCGGCCACCCCGGCCACCCGGCCGAGCGCGGCGGACCGCTCCGAGCCGGAGTAGAGGTGGCTGACCACCGCCATCCCGAGGGTCGGTACGGCGGCGGCGCCCGCACCCTGCAGCAGTCGACCGCCGAGCAGCGCCCAGAACGTCGGGGCGAGCGCACCGATCACGGCGCCGGTGGTCATCAGGCCGACCCCGAACAGCAGCGGCGCCCGGATGCCGACGAGGTCCGAGACCCGCCCGTAGACCGCGGTCGCTACCGCGAGCATCAGCGCGTAGAGGCTGATCGCCCAGGCGCTGACCCCGGTGGAGACCCCGAGGCCGTCGGCGAGCACGGGCAGCGCGATGGCGGCCGAGGAACTGCCCAGGCCGGCGAGGCCGAAGAGCAGCCCCAGCAGCAGGGAGACGCGGCGCGAGTCCGGGCGGGCGTCGGCGTGCGCGGCGTCGGAGTCCGGACGGGAGTCGGTGGCGTCGGTGGAGGAAGGCATTACCGGGCCCAACCGCATCGGCGGCCGAGTCATTCCCGGCACCGGCGCGTCGCGGTTCCGGCCCGGTCAGGCAGGCGGCACGCGGTCCGGCGGGAACCCGCCGGTGGCGATCGGACCCCAGGACTCGACCGTGACGCGGATCAGCGACTTGCCCTGCCGACGCATCGCATCGCGGTACTCGTCCCAGTCGGGGTGCTCGCCGGAGATGCACCGGAAGTACTCCACGAGCCCGTCCTCCGCCTCCTGCGACGGCATGTCGAGCACCTCGGCGGTCCCGTCGACCTGCACGTAGGGGCCGTTCCACTCATCCGAGTGCACCAGCACCGACACCTTCGGCTCGCGGCGCAGGTTCACTGCCTTGGCGCGGTCGGGGTACGTCGACACGACGAGCCGGCCCGCTTCGTCGACGCCGCCGGTCACCGGCGACATCTGCAGCCGGCCGTCCTTGCGGAAGGTCACGAGCGTGTACTGGTGGCGGGTCCGGGCGAAGTCGAGGAGCGCGTCCTTGTCGACCCGGTCCGCCGTCGCGATGTTGGCCATGGCCCCAGCGTAGGCAGACGCCCGGAGCCCCCTGCCGGCTCGGGGCCACCGCCTCAGCGCAGCAGCTTGGCGAACAGCCCGCAGGTCTCCTCGACCGCCGCCTGCGCGCCGGCCGAGTGCGGTCCCATGTCGAAGAACCCGTGGATCAGCCCGTCGAAGCGGCGCAGCTCTACTCGGACACCGGCCTCGGACAGCGCGTCGGCGTAGGCCTCCCCCTCGTCGCGCAGCGGGTCGTACTCCGCGGTCACGACCACCGCCGGCGGCAGCCCGGCGAGCGAGGAGGCCCGCAACGGCGACAGCCGCGGGTCGGCGTGGTGGGACGCGTCGGCGGCGTAGTGCTCCATGAACCACGCCATCAGCGGCAGGTCCAGGAAGTAGCCCTCGGCGTTGTCGATCCGCGAGGCGTAGTCGCCAAGCACGTCGGTCGCCGGGTAGACGAGCAGCTGCGCGGCGATCGCCGGCCCGTCCGCATCGCGGCGGAGCTGCTGCGCCACCACCGCCGCGAGGTTGCCGCCGGCACTGTCGCCGGCCACCGCGAGCACGTCGGACCCGCCCAGCTCGGACAGGTGGTCGCCCGCCCACCGGGTCGCGGCGAGGGCGTCCTCGACCGCGGCCGGGAACGGCGCCTCCGGAGCGAGCCGATAGTCGACCGACAGCACGACCGCCTCGCAGTCGCGGCAGATCGAGCGGGCCATGTTGTCGTGGGTGTCCAGGTCGCCGATCACCCAGCCGCCGCCGTGGAACAGCACCACGGTCGGCACCGGGCCCGTGGACTCGGGCCGGTAGACCCGCCCGGCGAGGTCACCGGCCGGCCCGGGCAGCACGAGGTCGGAGACCGACCCGACCGGCACGACCGACTCCGCCGGGCGGGCGTCGACGGTGAGGGTGCGGAACGCGGCGCGCGCCTGCTCCGGCGTGGCCTCGTGCATCGGGGTGCCCGCCGCGGCGAGGAGCTCCAGCAAGCCGGCGATCTGCGGGTCGAGCGGCACGGGTCTCTCCTCGGGGTGCGACGGGTGCGACGGTGCGCCAGGCGACGGCGCAGGTGACAGGGAGGGTACGACGCTCAGCGGGTCGGGTCGTCGTCGACCTGGACGATGAGCTTGCCGAAGTTCTTGCCGGCGAGCATCCCGCGGAACGCCGACGGCGCGTTCTCCAGCCCCGCCACGATGTCCTCGCGGTAGCGCACCGAGCCGTCGGCCACCCACCCGGTCATGTCCCGGACGAAGTCACGGCCGTGGGTCTTGGTGAACTCGTCCTGGATGAAGCCGCGCACGGTCAGCGACTTGGTGAGGAACTGGGCCATGAACCCGGGCAGCCGGTCGGGTCCCTCGGGCGCCGAGGTGGCGTTGTAGTTGGCGACCAGCCCGCACACGGGCACGCGCGCGTACCGGTTGAGCTTGCGGAACACCGCGTCGCCGACCGGACCGCCGACGTTCTCGAAGTAGACGTCGACGCCGTCGGTGACGGCCGCGGCCAGGTCCTCGACGAAGGTCGGCGAACGGTGGTCGACCGCGGCGTCGAACCCGAACTCGTCGATCAGCGCGCGGCACTTCTCCTCGCCGCCGGCGATCCCGACCGCTCGCGCGCCCTTGAGCTTGGCGATCTGGCCGACCGCGGAGCCGACCGGCCCGGTGGCGGCGGCGACCGCGACGGTCTCACCGGGCTGTGGCTTGCCGATCTCGAGCAGCCCGGCGTACGCGGTGAACCCCGGCATGCCGAGCACCCCGAGGGCGGTCGACACCGGCACGGCCGACGGGTCGAGGCGTCGTACGGCGTTCGCCGGGACGATCGAGTGGGTCTGCCACCCGGAGACCGACAGCACCATCGTGCCGACCGGGACGTCCGCGGCGCGCGACTCGACGACCTC
>JBQCEF010000385.1:0-6015 GCA_051960495.1 Nocardioides sp.
CCGCTGGCGAGTACGACGCTCTCGCCGACGTAGCGCTCGCCGTTGACCTCCACGGCGTTCTTGCCGACCAGGCGCCCCTCGCCCTCGACGACCGTGATGCCGCGGCCCTTCACCAGCCCGGTGAGGCGCTTGTAGAGGCGCGAGACGACGCCGTCCTTGTACTTGTTGACCCCGCCCATGTCGATGCCCTCGAGCGTCGCCAGGACGCCGAACTGCTCGGACTCGCGCGTGGAGTCGGCGACCACGGCGGCGTGCAGCAGCCCCTTGGTGGGGATGCAGCCGACGTGCAGGCAGGTGCCGCCGACCTTGCCCTTCTCGACGAGGGCCACCGAGAGCCCCAGCTGGGCCGCACGCAACGCGCACGCGTAGCCGCCGCTGCCCGCCCCGAGGATCACCACGTCGAAGTTGTTGCCGGCGTCCGCCACTCTCGCTCCGCTTCCTTCTCGCCGCTCGCCAGGCCGAGCGGAGGATCGCCCCGCGGCCTGGCATGACACTGCCCGGTCATCCTTCCACCAAACCCGCCGGTGTCCACACCGGGTCCGCCGCCGGTCCACGACGGCCCCCGCGGGCGTCGCTGCGCGGCCGGTGCGGGGTTGTACGACACACTGGAGGCATGGGCATGCTCGACCGTTTCCGCCGCCGCGGGTCCACCGTGCGCCGGCCCCGAGGCCGCGGACCGACGACCGTGCGCTCCGCCGACAGCGCGGACGAGAAGCACCTGACGGAGTTCGCGGCGAGCCGTCGCGGCGTGGAGGGGTTCGTGGAACCGCGCACGGCGGTCAGCGACGTGACGCTGCTGCTCGTGGCCCACGACGGCGAGTGGACCCGGCGCCGGGTGCCGTCGGTGGAGTGGGCGCACAGCTTCGCGAACCGGCGCGGCATCCCGTCGTACGACGCTGCCGTGGTGGGCTACCCGGAGCGGATGCGGGAGTACAACCGCCGCCGCAAGGCCTCAGGCGCCTGACAGCTCCGTGGCCAGCTCGACGAGGGTGGCGACCGCGACACCGGTACCGCCGCTGGTGACGTGGCCCCAGGGCCCGCGCTCGTTGAAGCCCGGCCCGGCGATGTCGAGGTGCACCCACGGGATGTCCTCGCCGACGAACTCCTGCAGGAACGCCGCCGCATAGAGGGCGCCGCCGTAGAGGTCGACGTTGTGCTGCATCAGGTCGGCGACCTTGCTGTACGTGCGGACCTTGGTGGTCATCTCCTCGGCGATCGGCAGGTGCCACAGCGCCTCGCCGACCCGGCCGCCGGCGGCGACGGTGCGCTGCGCGAGCGCGTCGTCGTTCGACATGACGCCGGCCACCCGGTCGCCGAGCGCCGTCTCGCAGGCACCGGTCAGCGTCGCGACGTCGACGAGCACGTCGGGCTTGGACTCCGAGGCGAGCACGAGGGCGTCGCCGAGGATCAGCCGGCCCTCGGCGTCGGTGTTGAGCACCTCGACGGTCTTGCCGCCGTACATCGTGAGCACGTCGCCGGGACGGGTCGCGTTGCCCGACACCATGTTCTCGGCCATCGGCACCCACGCGGTGACCGCGATCGGCAGCCCGAGCTCGGCGATCGCGAGGCAGGCGTTGGCGACCGCCGCGGCGCCGCCCATGTCGGACTTCATCGTCTGCATCGACTTGCCGGGCTTGATGGTCAGGCCGCCGGAGTCGAACGTGATGCCCTTGCCGACGAGGCCGAGGTGCTGCTTGGCGCCGCGCGGCTTGTAGGACAGCTTGACCAGGCGCGGCGGCGCGGCGGACCCGCGGCCGACGCCGATGATGCCGCCGAACCCGTCCTTCTCGAGCTGCTTCTCGTCGAGGACCGTGACGGTGACCTTGTGCTTCTTCGCGGCCGTCGAGACGGCGTCGGCGAAGGCCGGCGGGGTCAGGTCGCCGGGCGGCGTGTTCACCCAGTCGCGGGTGCGGGCCACGGCGGCGGCGACGACCTGCGCGGTCTCGAACGCCTGCACCGCGTCCTTGGCCCGGGCAGCCGAGGACAGGATGACGACCTCGCCGGCGGCGTCGCGTTCGGCGCCCGACTTGAAGGTGTCGAAGATGTAGCCGCCGAGGAGGTAGCCCTCGGTCACGGCCCGCACCTGGTCGGCGTCCTCCGCGGGAAGGGCCAGGGCCACGCTGGCCGAGTTGCTGACCGTGCGGGCGGCGACGCCCGCGGCACGACGTACGGCGTCGGCGGTGAGCTTGTCCTCGTCACCGAGGCCCACGAGGACCAGCACGGGTGACTTGATCGTGCCGCCGGTCGCGAGCTTGGCGACCTCGCCGGGCTTGGCCTTGAACCCGAGCGCGGCGAGCATCGGGGCGAACTTGCGGCCGTACGACGCCGCCACCGCCTCGCCACCCGGTGCGGCCACCAGGCCCTTGCGGCCGGAGACCACCCCGATGACGACGGTGTCGGTGCGGGTCTTGTCGGGGGAGCCCTTGCGGAGGGTGAAGGTGGTCACTCGGGTCCGATCCTCGTGGGTGGTCGTTGCCCGGGCGCGGCCCCCGGGTCGTGCGGTCCGGTCCCCGATGCTAGCCGTCGTACCGGTTCCCGCACGCTGGGGTAGGTTCGGCCGCATGCACCCTGCGGACAACGGTGACGGTGCGAACGCGCCCGCCCTGAAGACCTCGCCGCTGCACGAGCGGCACCTCGCCCTCGGCGCCAAGATGGCGGAGTTCGGCGGCTGGGAGATGCCGCTGGAGTACTCCGGGGTGCTCAAGGAGCACGCCGCGGTGCGCGACGGGGTCGGTGTCTTCGACGTCAGCCACCTCGGCAAGGCGCTCGTGTCCGGACCGGGTGCGGCCGCCTACGTCAACGCGACGCTGAGCAACGACCTCGGCAAGGTCGAGCCGGGCAAGGCGCAGTACACGCTGTGCTGCGACGACGCGACCGGCGGCATCGTCGACGACCTGATCGCCTACCTGCACGGCGACGAGCGGGTGTTCCTGATCCCGAACGCGGCGAACACCGCCGAGGTCGTACGACGCCTCGCGGAGTCGGCGCCCGACGGGGTGGTCGTGGAGAACCAGCACGACGACTTCGCCATCCTCGCGGTGCAGGGGACCCGGTCCGACGAGGTCCTCTCCGACATGGGCCTGCCGGTGGGGCACGACTACATGTCGTTCGTCGAGGCCGACTTCCGCGGCTCGGCGGTGGTGGTCTGCCGCACCGGCTACACCGGCGAGCGGGGCTACGAGCTCGTCGTGCCCAACGACGTCGCCGTCGCGCTGTGGGACGAGCTGCTGGCGGCCGGTCAGCGCTACGGCATCGTGCCGTGCGGGCTCGGCGCCCGCGACACGCTGCGCACCGAGATGGGCTACCCGCTGCACGGTCAGGACATCAGCCTCGACGTCACGCCGGTTCAGGCGCGGCTCGGCTGGGCGGTCGGCTGGAAGAAGGACCGGTTCTGGGGCCGCGACGCGCTCGTGGCCGAGAAGGAGGCCGGGCCTTCGCGGCTGCTGCGGGGCCTGGTCGCCGCCGGCCGGGGGATCCCGCGGCCGGGGATGCGGGTGCTGCTCGTGGCCGACGTCCCGCTCGGCGAGGTCACGTCGGGGACGTTCTCGCCGACGTTGAAGAAGGGTGTCGGGCTGGCGCTGATCGCCTCGCAGGTCACCGAAGGCGCGGAGGTCTCGGTGGACGTGCGCGGGCGGCGCGAGATCTTCGTCGTGACGAAGCCGCCGTTCGTCACGCCCGGCGTGCGGGAGTCCTGACCGCCGACCCGGCGCGTCCTCACGCGCTCGAGCCGCCGCGGCCCAGGGATCGCGGCGGCTCGAGGGGTCCTGCGGTCAGCGGAACCGGCGAAGCAGCCCGCGTACTCCGCGGCCGATCGCCTCGTCCTGGCTGCGGGTGCCTCCGGCTCGGCCGTACCCGGCGGTGGGCCGCCCGGCCCCGCCCCGGCTCATGCGCGGAGCCGTGCCGCGGCCGCCTCCGACGACCCGATTGACCATCTGGCTGAGTGCGCTCATGTCGTTCCCTCCTTGGTGTGCGTCCGAGGACGGTGCCCGTTCCGGCGCGGGTCATGCGTGAGAAGGGGTCGGCAGTTCTCGGCGGGAGGAGGCGCCGGGTCGGCGCTGGGCGGCGAGCCTGCGGAACCGCAACACTGCGGCGACCGCCACGGCGGGCACAGTGAACACCCACAGCGCGCCGAGGGGGAGGAGCATCTCCGACCAGGAGACCACCAGCGCCCCAGAAGGTCGCCAGGCACATGAAGAAGTAGCCGAGACCGTCGACGGCCTGCATGAGGGATCCGCGATCGTCGGACGCCAGCAGCGTGACCCGGTCGGCTTCGCCCCGCGAGGTGAGCGGCACCACGACCGTGGTCACCACGAAGTACACGAAGGACACCAGCACGGCATACACGACCGCGAACGACACCCCGAGCTGCGTCCAATGCTGCACCTGTGCCGCGACCGTGTGGTGCAGGCCGGTCACCGAGAACGCGACGCTGCAGAGGGTGACGGCCGTTGCCGCCCAGAAACCCATCCGCGCCGCAGATGTCGAGACCTCGTTCATCTGGACCCCTTGAGCACCTCGCTTCGAGCCGCGCCGGCCATCCGCAGCAGCAGCCCGCCCGCGACGAACGTCAGCACGGCGAAGGTGAGCATCTTGGCGACGATCTCGCCGGCGCCCATCGGCACCCCGGACACGAGCTGCGCGACGCCCTGACCCATGAGCAGGAGGCCGATGCAGACGTTGAGCACCAGCATGATCAGCGTCAGCACGATCCCCAGCGGTTTGCGCTGCATCAGCTGCGTCGCCGCGATGATCACCACGGGCACGACCACGCCGAGGTCGAGCGCCACAGTCGCCTCGCTGGTGTAGGGCCCGACGGCCGCGGCGACGTCACCGGTAGCCGCGTTCGCGAGCAGACCCGGGAGCCAGGCCAGGGTCAGCGCGCCGGCGACGCCGAGGAGGTAAGCGGTGAGTGCCCGACGACCCGGCCGGTCCGGGAGTGCTGCGGCGGCTCGTCGTACGTCGAGCCGGGCAGCCACCGCGACGAGGCCGAAGCCCGCCAGCGCGGCAGCGGCCACGTAGAGCGGGAACAGCCGGTTCTGCGCCGTGCCGAACACCATGGAGACGTAGAAGTAGGTGAAGAACGACAGCACGCCGGTGAGCACGGCCGAGGCCACATCACCACCGCGTCGGTACCACCTGACCGCCGCCAGGAGCAGGGCCACCTCGACGAGGGCCATGATCACGTCCTGTCCGCGGTTGCCGGCGCCGATCAGCCAGGTGTCGTACCGGTACAGACCTTCGCCGTACAGCGTCACCGTGGCACCGCGCACGCTCTCGACCTCCTGCCGTCCCGGGCCGCCGCTGGTCAGCATGCCGATCGCGGCGCCGATCACCGCGAGGACCGCCAGCAGGTGAGCCGCCGTGATGGCGATCCGGGAAGGCGGGGGAGGTAGCGGCGCGGGAGATCGGAGTGTGCGGGACGAGGTGTGCGTGCTCATGGGTTCCTCCGTTGCCGCCAGCGTCCGACGACAGCGGGCTCCGGTGCAGGGGCGAACGGCCCTGGTGCCATGGCGTGATGGGGCTACGGCCTCAGCCCAGGCACAGTGCGATCAGCGCGGCGGTGAACGTCGCCTCGACGACCGCGCCGAGGACGTCGCCGGTGATGCCGCCGAGTCGTCGTACGGCGTGCGCTGCGACCACCGCGCCCGCGAGCAGGCCGGCCGGCGCGGCCACCGCACCCCCGACCGCGAAGCCGGCGAGCCCGAGCACGGCCCACGGCCCCGCAGCGAGCAGCATGGCGACCCCTGCCAGAGGCCACGACACCGACCCGGCAACCGTCGCGCCGAGGCCGTCCGGTCGCGCCGAGGGCACGCCACGCAGGCAGGCGAGCGGCAGCGCGAGCCGGCTCACCACGAGCGCGGCGACCAGGCCGGCGACCCCCGACCCTTCGGCCACGAGCTGCGCGAGGGCGGTGACCTGGACGAGCAGCACGAGCACGATCGCCACGACCCCGAACGGTCCGACGTCCCCGCGCCGCATCACCTCGAGCGCTGCCGCTGCGGGACGGCCGGAGCC
>JBQCEF010000386.1:0-3288 GCA_051960495.1 Nocardioides sp.
TCTTTGCTTTTTTTTTTTTTTATCTCTTTTTCTTTTTGTTTTTTTGTTTTTGCCCCCCCCTCTCTTTTTTTCCTGTCCTCTCCCCCCCCACGACGGGTACTTCTTCGCTCAGCCGCGTCCCGCGGGCTGCGGGGAGCGGCCGTTGGTGCTCTCGGTGACCTGCTCGACGATGCGCTCGGTGTGCGCGTCGCGCTCGCGTCGGCGGATCGCCTTGTGCTCGGCCATCAGTGCTCGGGTCGTCGCGACCACCATCAGCACCATGACGATGCTGAACGGCAGCGCCACCAGGATCGCCATCGTCTGCAGCGCGGCCAGACCACCGGCGAGCAGCAGCACCGCGGCGATGATGCCCTCGAGGCTGCCCCAGAACGCCCGGCTCCACACCGGCGGGTTCGGGTCACCGCCGGTCGCGATCATGTCGACCACGAAGGAGCCCGAGTCCGAGCTGGTCACGAAGAAGATCACGATCAGCGCGATCGCGATGACCGACAGGAGGCCGGAGGCGGGCAGTCCGTCGAGCATCTTGAACAGCGCGGTGTCGGTGGGGATGGAGCCGTCCTTGCCGATGAGGCCGCCGTTGCCGAAGATCTCGCGGTAGATGCCCGAGCCGCCCATGATCGAGAACCACAGGAACGTCACCAGCGTCGGCACCAGGAGCACGCCGGCGATGAACTCGCGGACCGTGCGGCCGCGGGAGATCCGGGCGATGAAGACACCCACGAACGGTGCCCAGCTCATCCACCAGCCCCAGTAGTACGTCGTCCAGCCGGACAGCCACGTCTTCCCGGCCTCGCCGCGGAAGGACAGCGTGTTGAACGAGAGCCGCAGGAAGTTCTGCAGGTAGGACCCGATCTGCTGCACGAAGTCGCTGAGCAGGAAGACGGTGGGCCCGAGGATCAGCACCAGGGCGAGCAGCGCGGCGGCCACGCCCATGTTGATGTTGGACAGCCACCGGATGCCCTTGTCGACCCCGGTGATCACGGAGGTGAGCGCAATGGCCGTGATGCCGGCGATCAGCAGGACCAGCACGGTGTTGGTCGGCTCGTCGATCACGCCGAGGTAGGCGAGGCCGGCGCCCACCTGGGAGACACCGAAGCCGAGCGAGGTCGCGACACCGAACAGCGTGCCGACGATCGCGATGACGTCGATCGCGTCTCCCCAGGCACCCGTGACGCGCTTGCCGAGAAGCGGCTCGAGGGCCCAGCGGATCGAGACCGGGCGGCCCTTGCGGTGCACGGCGTAGGCGACGCCGAGACCGACCACGACGTAGATGGCCCAGGCGTGCAGCCCCCAGTGGAGGAAGGTGACGTCGAACGCGTTGCGCGCGAGAGCAGCCTTGTCGCCCTCCGTGCCGGGCGGCGGGCTCGCGTAGTGGTTGAGCGGCTCGGCCACGCCCCAGAAGACCAGGCCGATCCCCATGCCGGCGGCGAAGAGCATCGCGAACCAGGACTTGAGCCCGAACTCGGGCTCCTCACCGTCCTTGCCCAGCGTGATCGCGCCCAGCGGGGAGAAGGCGAGCCAGAGCGCGAAAAAGACGAAGCCGGTGACGATGAGGATGTACCACCAGCCGAGCTCGCCAACCACGCTGTCGTTCGCTGCGCTGATCCACTTGCCGAAGCGTCCCGGCATGGAGGCGGCGAGGACGACGAAGACGACGAGCAGGGTCGCGGCAGGGATGAAGACGCGGGGCGCCTCGATGAATCGGGAGAAACGGGAGCCGGTGGCGCTCCCCGGCGGTGTCGGTGGAGCAGTAGGCATGCGTGTTCGACCTCCACAGTCGGTTCAGTGGGCGGGCGGTTCAGTGTTCGAGAATGTCTGCGCGCACGCAGATGAGTCGCCCACCGTAGGCAGTCGGACGCACCCGCGTCACCTTTGAGGGTGACCCGGACCACGAAGTCCGAAACATGCGCAGGCGCAATCGCCCGGCGCGGTGTGAGGGAACTCGCGCCGAGCGGTCGTCGTCAGGGAGCCATGCGTACCCATCTGCGCGTGGGGTAGACACCGGAGTATGGACGTCGTCGACGCGGTGGTCATCGGGAGCGGGCCCAACGGTCTGGTGGCCGCCAACCACCTCGCCGACGCGGGCTGGTCGGTCCTCGTGCTGGAGTCCCGGGACCAGGTCGGCGGCGCCGTGGCCAGCAGCCGCGACGTGCACCCCCGCTACGTCCACGACACCTTCAGCTCGTTCTACCCGCTTGCGGCCGCCTCGCCGACGATCTCCGCGCTCGAGCTGGAGAAGCACGGACTCGCCTGGACGCACGCGCCGGCGGTGGTCGGCACGCCCTTCGCGAACGGCAGCTGGGCGATGCTCCACCACGACGTCGACGACACCGCCGCCGCGCTCGACGCGCTGACCCCCGGGGACGGGGAGGCCTGGCTGCGGACGTACGCCGACTGGGAGCGCATCGGTGACCAGGTGGTCAGCGCGCTGATGAGCCCGTTCCCGCCGGTCCGCCACGGCCTCGCAGCCGCGGCCCGCCTCCCCCGCGTGGGCGGGATGTCGTTCGTGCGCGCGATGCTGGCGCCGGCGCGCGTCTTCGTCGACGAGATGTTCCGTGGTCAGCCGGCGAAGATGCTGCTGGCCGGCAACTCCGGTCACGCCGACATCCCGGTCGACTCGCCGGGCTCGGGTTTCTTCGGCTGGCTGCTGTGCATGCTCGCCCAGCAGCACGGCTTCCCGGTGCCGGTCGGTGGAGCCGGAATGCTGGCCGAGGCGATGGCGCACCGGTTCCGCAGCCACGGCGGCGAGATCCGGCTCGGCACCCGCGCCGAGAAGGTCGTCGTGACCGGCGGGAAGGCCCGGGCCGTGCGCACCGAGCACGGCGACGAGGTCCGGGTCCGCCGCGCGGTGATCGCCGACGTGGCCGCCACCGCCCTCTACGGCGACCTGGTCTCCTGGGACGACCTGCCCGGCGCCCTGCACCGGCGGATGCGCCACTTCCAGTGGGACCCCGGCACGGTCAAGGTCGACTGGGCGCTCGACGGCCCGGTGCCGTGGCAGTCACCGCCCTCGGCTGAGCCGGGGACCGTCCACCTCGCCGAGGACGTCAACGACATCGCGATGTCGAACGCCCAGATCGCCGCCGGGGCGGTGCCCGCCGAGCCGTTCCTGCTGATGGGTCAGATGGCGGCCGCCGACCGCACGCGCGCTCCGGTGGGCTCGGAGTCGGTGTGGGCCTACACGCACGTGCCGCAGCACACACGCTCCGACGCCGGCGAGGGCGGGATCACCGGCGCGTGGGACGAGCGCGACCGCGAACGCTTCGCCGACCGGATGCAGGCGCGGAT
>JBQCEF010000387.1:0-9134 GCA_051960495.1 Nocardioides sp.
GACCGGGGCATCGCCGGCGAGGCCGTTCCCGAGCGCGTTGACGTCGACCTGCCAGGGCAGGTCGCGCCGCGAACCCGGCGCCAGGGTCGCGTGCACCATCGACATCGGGGTGTGGGTCGTGCCGGGCCCGCGGTGGCCGGCCACGTCGCCGGCGATCACCCGGACCAGGGCACCCGCGTCGGCCGTGGCGAGCAGCCCGAGCTCGCCGGAGCGCAGGTCCTGGTAGCGCGGCGTCGCGAGCTTCTGGGCACGCGGCAGGTTGACCCACAGCTGCACGCCGTGGAAGAGACCGCCCTTCTGCACCAGCCACTCCGGCGGGGCCTCGATGTGCAGCAGCCCGGCGCCGGCGGTCATCCACTGCGTGTCGCCGTTGGTGATCGATCCACCGCCACCGTGGCTGTCCTGGTGGTCCATGACGCCGTCGATGATGTAGGTGACGGTCTCGAAGCCCCGGTGCGGGTGCCACGGGGTGCCCTTCGGCTCACCGGGGGCGTACTCCACCTCGCCCATCTGGTCCATGTGGATGAACGGGTCGAGGTCGCGCAGGTCGACGCCGGCGAAGGCGCGTCGTACCGGGAAGCCCTCGCCCTCGTATCCCTGCGGCGCCGTGGTCACGGTGCGGACCGGCCGGACGACATCGCCCAGGCCGGGCCCGGCGACGCGGGGCAAGACGGTCAGGTCGGGGACGGTGATCGCGGGCATGGGGACTTCCTTCCGGGTTCCAGCCAGGGTAGTTGAATACTCAACGTTCCACCAGGTCCCGTGCATTCCCCGTCCGCCCGGTAGCGTGCTGCCGTGACTTCGCAAGCGCTCTCCACCCGGTACGACGCGATCATCGTCGGCGGTGGCCACAACGGTCTCGTGGCCGCGACCTACCTCGCGCGCGCCGGCCTCTCCACGCTCGTGCTCGAGCGACTGGAGAAGCCCGGAGGCGCGGCGATCAGCGCCAAGCCCTTTCCGGGGATGCCGGCCCAGCTGTCGCGCTACTCCTACCTGGTCAGCCTGATGCCGCAGCAGATCATCGACGACCTGCAGCTCGGCCTCGAGCTCCGCTCGCGCAGCACCGCCTCCTACACGCCGGTCCAGCGCCACGGCCGGCAGGGCGGGATGTTAGTCGTGCGGCCGGTGGGCGCCGCGACCGCCGAGTCGTTCCGGGCGCTGACCGGCTCGGACCAGGAGTACGACGCCTGGCGCGCGTTCTACGGCGAGCTCACCGACTTCGCCGGGGTCCTCGCCCCCACCCTCCTCGAGCCGCTGCGCACGCAGAAGCAGATGCGCGAGCTCGTCGACCCCGCCACCTGGGACTACCTGGTCGACAACCCGCTCGGCGCAGTGATCGAGGACCGCTTCGCCGACGACACCGTGCGCGGCGTGGTCGCCACCGACGCGCTGATCGGCACGTTCGCCGACATGAACGACCCGTCGCTGATCCAGAACCGGTGCTTCCTCTACCACCTCGTCGGCAACGGTCACGGGGAGTGGCGGGTGCCCGTCGGCGGCATGGGCGCCGTCACCGACGCCCTGGCGGTCGCGGCCAAGAACGCCGGCGCCACCATCGTCACCGGCGCCGGGGTCAGCAAGATCCAGTCCGACGGCACCACCGCGACCGTCACCTGGCACGACGGCGAGGGTTTCCTGTCCGCCGACTGCGACCACGTCCTGTCCAACGTCGCGCCGTGGGTCCTCCAGGTCCTGCTCGGCGAGGACGCCGGCGACCGGCCCGAGGGCTCGCAGCTCAAGGTCAACCTGCTGCTCGAGAAGCTCCCCCGCCTCAAGTCCGGCATGCCGGCGAGCAAGGCGTTCGCGGGCACCCTGCACGTCGCCGAGGACTATTCCCAGCTGCAGCAGGCGTACGCCGAGGCCGCGGCCGGGAACCTGCCGGTCACGCAGCCCGGCGAGGTCTACTGCCACTCGCTGACCGACCCGTCGATCCTCGGCTCGCTGGCCGCCAAGGGCATGCACACGCTCACGTACTTCGGGGTGCACACCCCCGCGCGGCTCTTCGAGGGCAACGTCGTGGAACAGCGCGACATCGCGGTCGGCCGGGCGCTGGACGCGATCAACGAGCACCTCGAGGAGCCGATCGAGTCGCTGGTGGCCCTGGACCGGCACGGCGACCCGTGCCTGGAGGCCAAGGCGCCGCAGGACATCGACGAGGCGCTGGCGATGCCGGGCGGACACATCTTCCACGGCGACCTGTCGTGGCCCTGGGCGCCGAACCGGGCCCGGCTCGACACCCCGGCGCACCGCTGGGGCGTCGCGACCGACCTCGACAACGTGATCCTGTGCGGCTCGGGTGCCCGCCGGGGCGGCGCGGTCAGCGGCATCGGCGGCCACAACGCGGCGCAGGCCGTGCTCGAGGCCCGCGCCGCGAAGTAGCGAGCCCGCCCAGCGCGCTTCCCGGGTCGATCCCCGGCACCTGGTGCCGACGATCGACCCGGTAGCGGCTCACACCGTCGAGGGGTCCACCTGGATGATCGGCTCGGTGGTGGGCCGCTTCGACCCGCCCGCGGGCTCGACCGTGATCGCGACCTCGGTGCCGGGCCGCGGCATGCCCATGTGGGCGCCCGCCTTCGGCTGCTCGAGCACGACCACCGGGATCGGCTCGTCGTCGACCACGGTCCACACCTGGTAGACGTGGTCGCGGTCCAGCGGCACCAGGCTGCTGGTGTCGACGGCCATCTCGCCCTCGCTCTGCGAGGTGGCGACGCGCAGCGGCCCGTGGGACGTCTCGACCTCGACGCTGTGGGCGTCGGGGGCCTGGAACACCTGCTCCACGCCGGCCGCGAGCTGGTCGGTGTCGCCGCCCCGGATCTGGCCGATGCCGAAGATCGCGCCGGCCACGAGCACCACGGCGGCCGCGGCGGCGAGCAGCCGGGGGCGCCACCGCCGCGACGGCGCCGACCCGATCGACCGGGCTGGGGGCGGCTGCTGGGGGGTGCGGTCCGCGGCCTCGAGGACGCGGCCACGCAGGCTGTCGGGCGGGACGAGCGACTCGCTCGCGCCCATCCGGGCCGCGGCGGCCCGCAGCTCGCGGACCTCCTGGCAGCAGGCGGGGCAGGCCGCGAGGTGGGTGCGGAAGGCGGCCGCCTCCTCGGCGCTCAGGGCGTCGAGCGCGTAGGCGCCGGAGAGGGTGTGCAGCTCGGTGGTCATCGTGCCCCCTCCAGGCAGTCGCGGAGACGGATCAGGCCGTCCCTCATCCGGGTCTTGATGGTGGGTAGCGGCTTCTCGAGCAAAGTCGCGACCTCGTTGTAGGTGTAGCCGTTGAAGTAGGCCAACCGGACCGACTCCAGCTGCAGGTCGGTGAGCGTGCCGAGACAGTCGCGCACCGCGCCGTGGTCCTCGGCCTCGATCACGGCGTCGGCCGGCTCGTCGTGGGACACCTCGTCGGGGGCGGTGTGCTGGTCGCTGCGCTTCGCTGCCTCGTTGCGTCGTACGGCGTCGACGGCGCGGCGGTGCGCGATCGTCATCACCCAGGTCTTGGCCTTGCCGAGCTCCCGGTCGAACCGGGGCGCCTTGCGCCAGATCTCGAGGAAGACCTCCTGGGCGACGTCCTCGGCTCGCGAGGGATCGCGTACGACGCGCCGCGCCAGCCCGTAGACCGACGCGGAGAGCTCGTCATACAGCTGCTCGAACGCGGCTGCGTCACCCCGCGCGACCTTGCCGACCAGCACGTCGATGTCGACGCTGTCGTGCGACGGCACGAGCCTCAGCTCGGGCTCACCGGTCATGCCGCCTCCTTCTCGGACCTGGCGTCCCCCTTCGGGACTCCTGACCCTAGTTCGCGACCGCCCCGGACGGGGATTGGTCCGAACAATCCAGGTCGCCCGATCCGCCCGAGGGCCCTCGATTTCATGCCGGGCCAGGTGTGTTGCTAGAGTTCCACTCGCTTCACGCGCGCCATTAGCTCAATTGGCAGAGCAGCTGACTCTTAATCAGCGGGTTCGGGGTTCGAGTCCCTGATGGCGCACCACCCCTCCTGCTACATCGCCTCAACCCAGCCCGCCCGCCATGCCGGCGGCTCGGATCTCTCGGCGTAGTAGCGCGTCTCCCGCGCGATCAGCCCGTCGTCATTCAGCTCGATGACCAGGCAAACGCTCCACGGACCCTCGCCGTAGTCGAGCTCGCCCTCCAGGACCCACACGTGCCCGGCACCCACGACTCGACGCACCGCGACCGACTGCGGCGGGGTGGGGAACGCCTCCTGCATCGAGCGCATCGCATCCCGGCCCCGGATCCGCTCCCCCGACTGCGGCATCTCCATGACGAAGTCGGCCGACCGGAGCGCGTACTCGTCCTCGGCGCTCACGCCCCGCCCGTCCGCGATGCCGAGCAGCCGCTCGAGGCCGTCACGCATCGCGGCGGGGTCGTCTCGCGCCATCGCCTGGCGGAACAGGTCCTGCACAGCAGCCGCAGCCATGGCGAGCCCCCTCTGATCCGGCGACGACCGAATCAGTCTGTGCAGCGCCGACCACCGCAGTCCATAGCCCCGGCGAGCCAGCCCGTCGCTCAGGCAACTGAGCGGGACGAGTCGGGCGGCAGGACGGCCCGGGTCTCCTCGACGGCGTACGTCGCCAGCGGGCTCTGCTGCCACAGCCGCGAGACCTGGCCGAGCTGCTCGACCTGCTCGCACAACGTCTCGAGCACCGAACGGAGCTGCACCTGGGCGACCTGCGTGAACCGGCGGGCGTACTCGACCTCCGGGGCCGAGGCGCTGACGTACGTCGTCATGGTGCGGGTGCTGGCCCGAGCCGCTTCCCGGGCAGCCGCCTCGGCCGCCAGGTGCGCCGCCTCGAGGATCTCGCGCTGCTGCTGGTGAGCAGCCTCGAGCAGCGTGCGGGCGTGGGTGACCGCCTCCTCGACGAGCTGGTCGGCCACCCGTTGCGCCTCGTCGAGCAGCGAGGCCGCCTGCGCCCCCGCCTCCGGACCGCCGGGCCGATGGGGAGAGCCACCCGTTCTCGCGACCTCGGCACGCAGCCGGTCGATCTCGTCGAACAGCTCGCCGCGCTCGTTCTCCAGCGCCTGCACCTGGTCGGCGATCAGGTCGAGGTACTCGTGCACCTCGTCCGGGTCGAGTCCGCGCATCCGGTGCGCGAACACCTCACCGCGGATCTTCGCCGGTGAGCGGTAGTACGGAAAGAGCGGTGCGCGCTCCACTGCCATGGCGAGTCCCTCCCGACCTGCACAACGGCCCCCGAGACCATTCGTTGTAACGCGGCGGGACGCTGCCGGGCAAGGTCACGAGCCGGTTCGGACCGGGATCGGAGCCTGCGCTCTAGACCTGGCAAGCCCAGCGGTGTGCCGCGCGGGCCGGCCGGGTATGAGGAACGGTCGAACCTCGCGCTCGAGGGCTACTCGTCGCTGCTGTCGGGGTTCGCGCACGCCTGCGGCTGGCTGAGCCGCTGGCCGAGGCCGAAGATGCTCACGGCCGCCGCGAGCGCCACCGCGGTCAGGTCCGGGCCGGCGTCGCGAAGGAGCATGAGCGCGGCCACGACGGTCAGCGCCGACACCGCGACGCACGGCGTGCACCCCACATCGGGTCGGACTCCGGCCGCGGGCACGTAGGTGGCCAGTGTCCCCGCCCCGGCCAGGGCGCCGAGGCCAGCCAGCGACGGCGCGGCCACAGCGGCGCCCGCACTCGTAGCGGCTCCTGCGTTCCGACCGGACCACTCATACCCCACAGGGTATACGAGGATGACAAGCCGCAGCAGTGGACAACCGTCCTAAAATGAGGACATGAACAGCATCCATCTCACCGACTCCGAGCTCGAGATGGCCCGCAACGCACTCCAGGCCTACCTCCGAGCCTTCGGTCATGACGAGGCCGACACCATGCGCGAGATCAAGCGCGTGATCGCGAAGCTCAGCGCCGCGCTCCCCGAGGACGAGCCGCGCTTCATCGCCTGACGGACTGACCGCGTCGGTCGAGGTGCGGGGGATTGAGCCGTCGGCGGAGGGGTACTCCTCGACATCCCGCCGATCCTGGCGACACCCCCGGAGCGCTCATGGCCCTGTACGACGACGACATGTGGAACGGTCGAGCGACGGCCCACCTCACCGAGAACCTCGCGCCGGCGCCGCCGCCCCGGCCGCATCCGCTCCGCGCCCCGACGATCGTGCTCGGCGGCGCCGGCGCGCTTCTCGCTCCGCTCCTGCTCGAGCCCAACGAGTTCCTCGCACTCGTGCTGGCCGGAGCCTTCGTCGGCGGCGGGCACGCGGCCCTGCTGTGGACGGCGACCCAGCCGGACCATCGGGTGACCGCAAGCGTGCTGGCGCGCATCACGAGCAGCGCCGCGGCCGGCTCGGTCGTGGCGGTCGCCTTCGGCTGTCTCTACCCCGCGATCGGTGTCCCTGCAGCGGCCCTGACGCTCGCCGCGGCGCTGTCCCTGCCCTACCTGCTCCGGCGCATCGCCCCGCGCACGGCACATCGAAGGGTCGGCGTTCCCGTCCGCGGGCCCGAACGGGGTCTCCCGACGCCTCCCCTGGCCCGGCGCAGCACCCTCGAGATCGTGGCCGCCTGGACGGCGAGCCGCGAGCTGCTGCGTCGTACGACGTCCGCGCGGGAACGCGCCGTCATCGCCGGACTGCGCCAGGCCTACCTGGACGAGCTCGAGCGGCGCGACGCCGAGGGGGTCGGCCGCTGGCTCGAGTCCGGTCAGGCGCTCGACAGCGACGTGGCGGGCTACCTGGCCGCGCGGGACGGCGACGAGCCCGAGCCTGGGTGACACTGGTCGGCATGAGCCTCCTCGAGACCTGGACCAAGGGCCACCACCGCGCCGGCGGGATCGAGCACGACACCTACCGCAAGGGCACCGGCCCCGGTGTCGTGCTGGTCCACGAGATCCCCGGGATCACCCCGGCGGTGATCCGCTTCGCCGAGGAGGTCGTGGCTGCCGGGTTCACCGTCGTGATGCCCCACCTGTTCGGCACCCCGGAGGCGCCCGCGGGCGTCACGACCCTCGCGCGGGCGATCCCGCAGGTCTGCATCAACCGCGAGTTCACCAAGCTGGCGCTCCACGAGACCGCGCCGATCGCGGACTGGCTGCGTTCGCTCGCGCGCGAGCTGCACGCCGAGCTCGGCGGGCCGGGGGTCGGCGCACTCGGCATGTGCTTCACCGGCGGCTTCGCCCTCGCGATGATGGTCGACGACGCCGTCGCGGCTCCGGTGGTGGCGCAGCCCAGCACCCCGATGCCGCTCGGCGCCCGGCGCAGGGCGGACCTCAACCTCTCCCCCGCCGACCTCGAGATCGTCAAGCGCCGCGCCGCCCAGGGCTGCGCGGTGCTCGGGCTGCGCTACCGCGACGACATCGCGACAGGAACTCGCTTCGACACGCTGCGACGCGAGATCGGTGACCAGTTCCTGGCCGTCGAGTTCGAGGGCAAGGGCCACAGCACGCTGACCGAGCACCGGCAGCAGGAAGGCGTCGACCGCGTCCTGGACTTCTTCCGGTCCCGGTTGCAGGCCGAGATCTGAGCACCTGAACGGAGCCGCATCAAAACAGAACTTGCGCGTTTCGCGCAAGTTACTGACTGGTATCGCTTGCAATGCGCAACTGGACGCCACCATGATGACGACAACCACCCCGACATGGGGGTTCTCGCTTGGGAGGTCCGGTGGATCTACAACTCTTGCTCGCGCTGGTGCTCGGCATCGGCACGATCATCGTCATCGTGCTCAGGACGAGGCTCGACGCCTTTGTGGCGCTGCTCCTGGCTGCGCTCGTGACCGGCTTCGTCGCCGGGATGCCCGCAACGGAATCCATTTCCTCGATCACCACGGGTTTCGGCAACACCCTCGCGTCCATCGGCATCGTGATCGGCCTCGGGGTCGGCATCGGCAAGATCCTCGAGGTCTCGGGTGCCGCGGACACGCTGGCGCGTTCGTTCGTCAAGGCCCTCGGGAAGGGTCGAGAGCACTGGGCCATGGCCGGCACCGGTGCTGTCGTGTCCATTCCCGTGTTCTGCGACTCGGGCTACGTGATCATGAACCCGCTGGCTCGATCCATCGCCCGGCGGATCAACGGCCGTTACGTCACGCTCGCGCTCGCCCTCGGCTGCGGCATGACCCTCACCCACCACCTGGTGCCGCCCACGCCGGGCCCGCTCGCCGTCGCCGGCATTCTCGGCGCAGATCTCGGTGCGCTCGTGCTTGCCGGTCTGGTCTTCGCGCTCATCTTGCTCCCGGTCGTCGTCGTCTACGCCTCGTGGATCGGACCCAAGCTGGAGTCGGAGATCAACGAGGAGACGCGCGCCGCTGTCTATGAAGGCGTGTCCGTCGGGGGCGGCCGCGGCGGACCGTCGACCGCGGTGTCCGAGACCCGCGACGACACCCCGGTCCACCACCTCGGCGAGACCCCTGAGGGCGAGAAGCCCCACCGCGTCGGACTCGCCGTCGCGTCCTTGCCGCTGCTGGTTCCTCTCCTGCTCATCGTCTTGAACACCGTCGCGACGGCTATCGACCGAAGCAGCCAGGGCGTCCTTTCCCCCGACGACGAGTACACCCCCTCCGGGCTGGTCAAGATTCTCACCTTCGTGGGGCACCCGGTCGTCGCGCTGCTCGTCGGGATCGTGCTCGCGGTCTACGTGCTGCTCCCCCGCTGGACCCCACGCAACCGAGTCCACCACTGGCTCTCAGAGGCCGCTGCGTCGGCCGGACTGATCATCCTCATCACCGGCGCCGGAGGAGCGCTCGGCCAGGTCCTGCGCGACTCCGGTGTGGGCGATGCGCTCGCCGAGGCGATCTCCTCGGTGAACCTGCCGAGTGTCCTGGTGCCGTTCCTCGTCGCCACCCTGGTGCGCCTCGCCCAGGGATCGGGCACCGTGGCCATGATCACCGCGGCATCGGTCTCCGCTCCGCTCGTCGGTGCACTTGGCCTCTCCCCCTTGCTTGCCGCGCTGGCCTGCTGTGCCGGCTCCATGGTGTTCAGCTACTTCAACGACTCCTACTTCTGGGTGGTCACGCGCTTCACCGGGCTCGACGGCACGGCGGCGTTGCGCGGGTGGTCAGGCATCACCACAGCCGTGTGGGCTGCGTCCCTGCCGTTGCTACTGGTCGCGAGCCTGTTCCTCTGACATGGCAGAGGTACTGGTGGTCGCCGATGACCTGACCGGTGCGAACGCGGCCGCGGCCGGGG
>JBQCEF010000388.1:0-8386 GCA_051960495.1 Nocardioides sp.
AGCTGCCCGCGTGGCCGCTGCTCGAGTCGCTCGCCCACGGCCCCACCAGCGCCGGGCCCGTCCCCCGGGAGAACTCCCCCCCCCAAGTCCACCCCCACCAGGTCGAACGGCGGCGGCCGCCCGGCGCGTGACCCGGGGCGGCCCTCGCTCGTTGTCGCGGCATGGATCTCACGCGCCGCGCCCTGCTCCGCTCCGGGGTCGCCCTCGGCACCGCCGCCGTCCTCGGCCTGGAGAGCAACACCCGCGCCTGGGCGGCTCCCGGGCTGGCCCGGCCGCAGGGCACCACGCTCGAGACCATCCTGGACCGTGGCGCCCCCGGCGCGGGCGGCTACGCGCCGGTCGTACGACGCGCCGGCGAGCCCCACGTGGTCCGCACCGACCTCGGCGTGCCCGCCGCTCGCAACCGGGCCGCCCGCCGCCGCGGCGTGGTCGCGTTCGCGCACCTCACCGACAGCCACATCGTCGACGCGCAGTCGCCCATGCGGGTCGAGTGGATGGACCGCTACGACGACCAGGAGCAGTCCGGCGACCCGACCACGGGGCTGGTGTCCTCGGCCTACCGGCCCCAGGAGCTGCTCACCGCGCAGGTGGCCGAGGCGATGGTCCGTGCCGTGAACGAGGTCGGGGTCGGTCCGGTGACGGGCCTGCCGCTCGGGTTCGCGATCCAGACCGGCGACAACGCCGACAACGCCCAGCTCAACGAGGTGCGCTGGAACATCGACCTGCTCGACGGGGCCACGGTCCGGCCCGACTCGGGCGACACCAGTCGCTACGAGGGGGTCATGGACCTCGACCCGCCCTACTACGACCCGCACTACTGGCACCCCGACGGGGCACCGCTCGGTGCCACCCAGGACCATCCGCACAGCCGCTGGGGCTACCCGTCCGTGCCCGGGCTGCTGGACGCCGCCCGACGCCCGTTCGACGCCCAGGGCCTGGCGATGCCGTGGTACACCGCGTTCGGCAACCACGACCCGCTCGTGCAGGGCAACTTCCCGGCCTCGCTGCACCTGAGCGCGGTGGCCGAGGGCAACCTGAAGCTGGTCTCGCCGCCCGCGGGCATGTCGCAGTCCGACCTGCTCCGGGCGCTGCGTGACGACTACGCCGGCCTGCTGCAGGGCCTTGTGCTCTCGCCGTACGTCCGCCAGGTCACCGCCGACCCGAACCGCAGGATGCTCACCCGCGCGGAGATCGTGGAGCAGTACTTCCACAGCACCGGTGCGCCCTACGGCCACGGCTTCACCGAGCGCAACCGGGCCGAGGACACCGCCTACTACACCTTCGACCGGGGCCTGGTGCGCTTCATCGTGCTCGACACCGTCAACCCCAACGGCGAGGCCGACGGGTCGCTCGACGCCACCCAGTTCGCGTGGCTCGGCACCGAGCTCGAGGCGGCCGCCGACCGCGTAGTCGTGCTCGCCAGCCACCACACCATCGAGACGATGGTGAACCCGCTCGTCGGGACCGGCGCCGACCCCGGCACCGACTCGGGGCCTCGGGTGCTCGGCGACGAGGTCCGCGCGCTGGTCCTCCAGCACCCGCAGGTCGTCGCCTGGGTCAACGGCCACACCCACCGCAACCAGGTGTGGGCGCACGCCCGCGAGGACGGGTCGGGCGGCTTCTGGGAGATCAACACCGCCGCCCACGTCGACTGGCCGCAGCAGTCGCGGCTCGTCGAGATCGCCGACAACCGCGACGGCACGCTGTCGATCTTCGCGACCATGCTCGACCACAGCGGCTCGGCGGCGTACGGCGGGCGGCTGGACGGTCCGGTGCCGCTGGCCGGGCTGGCCCGCGAGCTCGCGCTCAACGACTGGCAGCTGCGTGACGCGGGCCTGCGCGGAGACGTGGAGGGGCGCAACGTGGAGCTGCTCGTGCGGGCACCCGCTGCGCTGCGCTGAGCCGGTCTTCCCGTCCCGGGCACGCGCGAAACCCCTGTCCACAGATCGGTCCAGACACCTGTTTGCACGCGCGCAACCGAGGCAACATCTCATCTGACGAGTCCGACGGGCGCACCACGTGACCGTCGCTTTCCGGAGGGAGACTCGTGATGTGTGAGGTGACATCCCCGGCGGGCAACCTGTGCTGCGCCCGAGACGACTGCGACGGCCGTGGCCACGTGTGGGTGCACGCCAGCTCGGCCACGGACGCGAAGACCGACTTCGACTACCTGCTGGAGCCCTAGCCTCGACAGGGCGCGCCCCGGCGCGTGACGATCGGGGCATGGAGGTCCTCGAGGTCGCCCCCGGCGTGCACCACGCGCGCGCCAAGCACGTGTCCTGGGTCGTGCTGACCGAGGGCGAGGCTGTCACCCTGGTCGACACCGGCTACCCGGGCGACCGCGACGCCCTACTCGAGTCCCTGCACCGGGTCGGCAGGTCGCCCACGGCCGTCGAGGCCGTCGTCCTCACCCACGGCCACCCGGACCACATCGGCAGCGCCGAGCACCTGCGCACGACGTACGGGATCCCCGTCCTGGCCCACGAGCTCGAGGCCGCCAACGCCCGGGGCGAGCGGATCGAACAGGTCAGCGAACGGGTGCTGCTCTCGATGCTGTGGCGGCCGGCGGTCTTCCTGTGGATGCGCGACGTCCTACGCCTGAAGGCGACGAAGGTGGAGCGTCTCGGCGACCTCGAGATCTTCGTGGACCAGCAGCTCGACGTCCCGGGCGCGCCGACCGTTGTGCACACGCCCGGGCACACCTCCGGTCACTGCGCCCTGCACCTGCCGGACCGTGGAGTCCTGCTGGCCGGTGACGCGCTGATGACGGCGCACGCCCTGGTCCGGGTGCCGGGCCCGCAGCTGCTGCCGGACTTCTTCAACACCGACACCGATCAGGCCCGGGCCTCGCTCGAGCGGTTGCGCGGGCTCGACGGCGACGTGGTCGTCCCGGGCCACGGACCCGCGTTCCAGGGGTCACCCGCCGAGGCGGTCGACCAGGCACTGCGGCGGTCAGGGGCCGGTCGCTGACCTCGAGCCGACGTTCAGTCGTCGACCGCGGCCAGCTGGCCGCAGGCGCCGTCGATCTCGCTGCCGCGGGTGTCGCGCACCGTCGTCGGCACACCCTTCGCCTCGAGGCGGCGCACGAACTCCCGCTCGTCGGCGCGTCGCGACGCAGTCCACTTCGAGCCCGGCGTGGGGTTCAGCGGGATCAGGTTGACGTGCACCCAGCCCCAGTCGCCGTAGGACGTCAGCACCTCGCCGAGCAGGTCGGCCCGCCAGGCCTGGTCGTTGATGTCGCGCATCATGGCGTACTCGATGGAGACCCGGCGCTTGGTCACCCGGGCGTAGTTCCAGGCGGCCTCGACCGCCTCGTGCACGCTCCAGCGCGTGTTGATCGGCACCAGCTCGTTGCGCAGCTCGTCGTCCGGGGCGTGCAGCGACAGCGCCAGCGTGACCGGGACGCCCACCTCGGCGAGCTGGTTGATGCGCGGCACGAGCCCCACGGTCGACACGGTGATGCCGCGCGCGGACATGCCGAGCCCGTCGGGCGCGGGGTCGGTAAGCCGGCGTACGGCCCCGATCACCGCCTTGTAGTTGGCCATCGGTTCGCCCATGCCCATGAACACCACGTTGTTGACGCGGCCCGGACCTCCGGGGACCTCACCGCGGGCGAGCGAGCGGGCGCCGGCGACGACCTGCTCGACGATCTCCGCGGTGGACATGTTGCGCTGCAGACCGCCCTGACCGGTCGCGCAGAACGGGCAGGCCATCCCGCAGCCCGCCTGGGAGGAGACGCACATCGTGGTGCGGTCGGGGTAGCGCATGAGCACCGACTCCACGAGCGCGCCGTCGAACAGCTTCCACAGCGTCTTGCGCGTGGTGCCCTGGTCCGCCTCGAGCGTGCGCAGCGGCGTCATCAGGTGGGGCAGCAGTCCCTCGACGAGCTGCTCGCGCTCGGCGGCGGGCAGGTCCGTCATCTGCGCCGGGTCGTCGACCAGCCGGGAGAAGTAGTGCGTGGAGAGCTGCTTGGCGCGGAACCCGGGCAGGCCGAGACCGGCGACGAGCTCCTTGCGCTCGGCGGCGGAGAGGTCGGCGAGGTGGCGCGGCGGCTTCTTGCGGCCGCGCGGCTCGTCGAACACCAGGGGCAGGGTCTTCGTGGGCTCAGACATGGAACGTCCAGTGTCCCACCCGAGGTGGGTCGGACCCCAATTACGTGGTCCGCACCACATCACGCTCCACGACCCACAGGTCGGGCATCCGCAGCGCGGCCCACGCGTCGAGGTCCGGGGGCGCGCCGGTCAGCTCGGACACCAGCAGGGTCCACGCGGTCCCGTGCCCGGCCAGGGCCACGTCGTCGTCCGGGTGGCGGTCGAGGATCCGTCGTACGACGGGCAGCATGCGGTCGCGCAGCGCGGCCAGCGGCTCCCACTCGGGGACCGCAGAGGTGTCCGGGTCCTCGAACACCCGCCGGACGGCGGCACGGAAGTCGGCCGGGTCGGCGAACCAGTGCACGCCCCGCCGGTGCTCGGCGAGCTCCGCCACGACCGTGACCCTCCGGTCGGTGAGCCGACGAGCGGTCTCGAGCGCCTTGGTCTCCGGGCTGGAGTACCACGCCGCCGCCGCAGGAATCCGTCCCGAGGCGGCCAGCGCGTCGATGTCGGCCAGGCCCTCGGGGTCCAGGCCCCAGGTCTCGGGCGGCGTGGCGGGGTCGGGCTGCGACAGGCCGTGCCGCACCAGGAACAGCTGGGGCATCAGAACACGAGGTAGTGCAGCACCAGGTAGGTCGGCGCCGCGACGGCCAGCAACGAGTCGAGCCGGTCCATCAGCCCGCCGTGGCCGGGGATGATCGAAGACATGTCCTTGATCCCGAGGTCGCGCTTGATCACCGACTCGCAGAGGTCACCCAGCGTCGCGGCGACCACGCCGATCAGGCCCAGCAGCACCCCGACCCACCAGTCGCCGTCGAGCAGGAGAACGACCGAGCCCCAGCCGGCCAGCACGCAGAAGAACGCGGACCCGGCGAATCCCTCCCAGGACTTCTTCGGGGAGATGACCGGCGCCATCGGGTGCTTGCCGGCCAGCACCCCGACCGCGTAGCCCCCGATGTCGGAGGCGATCGTGACGAGGATGAAGGTGACGATCGCGAGCTCGCCCTTCGGCTCGGCGAGCAGCAGCGCGACGAAGCTGCCGAGGAACGGCACGTAGAGGGCGGTGAACGCGGTGGCGGTCACGTCACGGACGTAGCCGTCCACTCCCCCGCGCAGCCGCCAGAGCATGACCGCCAGCACGGTGATCGCCGCGGCCGTCGCCATCGACGCGGACCCGACGAGGTAGGCGACGAGCACCATGACCACGCCGCCGGCCATCACCGGCTCGCGGACCAGGCGGATGCCCCGGTTGGCGAACGCCTGGCCCAGCTCCCACACGGCGGTGACCACGGCAGCGGCCACGATGATCATGAAGCCGGGCTTCCAGAACGCCAGCGAGGCAGCGATCGCGGCGAGCAGCACCACGGCCGAGCCCACGGCGGCCGGCAGGTTGCGGCCAGCGCGGCTGACCTTCGCGACGGGCGGCTCCGGCGGCACCGGCGGAGGCTGGCCGCCCGCGGCGGGCTCGGGAACGGTCATCGACATCAGCGGCTCGGATCAGACCTCGAGCAGCTCGGCTTCCTTGTGCTTGAGCAGCTCGTCGATCTCGTCGGTGTGCTTCTTGGTGACCGAGTCCAGCCGCTTCTCCGCGCCGGTGACGTCGTCCTTGCCGACCTCGCCGTCCTTCTCGAGCTTGTCGAGCGTCTGCTTGGCGTGGCGCCGGATGTTGCGGATCGCCACCCGGCCGTCCTCCGCCTTCGCCTTGGCCATCTTGATGTAGTCCTTGCGGCGCTCCTCGGTGAGTTCCGGGAGGACCACTCGGATGGTCTTGCCGTCGTCGGTGGGGTTCACGCCGAGGTCGGAGTCGCGGATCGACCGCTCGATGGCCGGAAGCGCGGACATGTCGAACGGCGCGACGATGATGACGCGGGCCTCGGGGGCGGTGAACGTGGCCAGCTGCTGCAACGGCGTCTGGGTGCCGTAGTACTCCGCGGTCAGCTTGTGGAACATCGAGGGGTTGGCGCGCCCGGTGCGGATCGCCGCGAAGTCCTCACGGGTGACCTCGACGGCCTTCTTCATCTTGGCGTCGGCCTCGTTGAGGGTCTCGCTGATCACGGTGTCTCCTAGGTCTCGTCGTCCGGGCTCCCCGGCGTCGCGGTGTGGCTGGCTGGTCGGCCCCGGGCTCAGACGTCCCGGGCGACCGTCGTACCGATCTTCTCACCCGCGACGACGCGGGCGATGTTGCCCTCGACGGACAGGTTGAAGACGATCATGTCGATGTCGTTGTCGCGGCACAGGCTGACCGACGTGGCGTCGGCGACCTGCAACCCGCGGGTGAGGAACTCGTCGTAGCTGAGCTGGTCGAACTTCACCGCGTCGGGGTTCGTGGCCGGGTCGGAGTCGTAGACGCCGTCGACGCCCTGCTTGCCCATCAAGATGACCTCGGCGCCGATCTCGAGCGCACGCTGGGCGGCCACGGTGTCGGTGGAGAAGTAGGGCATCCCGGCGCCGGCGCCGAAGATCACGACCCGGCCCTTGTCGAGGTGGCGCAACGCGCGCCGCGGGATGTAGGGCTCGGCGACCTGACCCATGGTGATGGCGGTCTGCACGCGGGTCTCCACGCCTTGCTTCTCGAGGAAGTCCTGGAGCGCGAGGCAGTTCATGACCGTGCCGAGCATGCCCATGTAGTCGGCGCGGGAGCGGTCCATGCCGCGCTGCTGCAGCTCGGCGCCCCGGAAGAAGTTGCCACCGCCGACGACGATGGCGACCTGGACGCCGCTGCGGACCACCGCCGCGATCTCACGGGCGATGCCGTTGACGACGTCGGGGTCGACACCGACCCGCCCGCCGCCGAACACCTCGCCGGAGAGCTTGAGCAGGACGCGTCGGTAGGCCGTCACAAGCAGGTCCCTTCTGTGGTCGGTGCTTGGTCAGACCCTAACCCCTCCCCGGACGCACCGGCGGTTCGCGCTCGGGTACGCCCGGGGGCAGGGCGGAAGGGGTGGGTCGGGGCGCCAGCGGTCAGGCGCCGACCTCGAAGCGGGCAAACCGCTTGACCGTGACACCGGCCTCGTCGAGCACGGCCTTGACCGACTTCTTGCTCTCCTGGACCGACGGCTGGTCGAGCAGGGCGACCTCCTTGAAGAAGCCGTTGAGGCGGCCCTCGACGATCTTGGGCAGCGCCTGCTCGGGCTTGCCCTCCTCGCGGGCGGTGGCCTCGGCGATCTCGCGCTCCTTCTCGACGATGTCGGCGGGGACCTCGTCACGGGAGACGTACGTCGGGCGCATCGCGGCGACCTGCATCGCGGCACCGCGGGCGGCCTCCTCGCTGGCGCCTTCGTACTCCACGAGCACGCCGACGGCCGGCGGCAGGTCCGCGGCGCGACGGTGCATGTAGGTCACGACGGGACCGTCGAAGTAGGCCACGCGACCCAGCTCGATCTTCTCGCCGATCTTGACCGCGAGGCCCTCGACGACCTCACCGACGGTGCTGTCGCCGAGCTTGACGGCCTTGAGCGCCTCGGCGTCGCCGGCCTTGGCCTCGTTGGCGGCCTCGGCGATCTGCTGCGCGGTGGCGATGAACTCCTCGTTCTTCGCGACGAAGTCGGTCTCGCTGTTGATCTCGACGAGCGCGCCGCCGGCGGTGGCCACGAGGCCGGCGGTCGCGGTGCGCTCCTCGCCACGCTTCTTCATCTTGTCCTGGCCCTTGACGCGCAGGATCTCGACGGCCTTCTCGAAGTCGCCGTCGGCCTCGGTGAGCGCCTTCTTGGCGTCCATCATGCCCGCGCCGGTCTGGTCGCGGAGCTTCTTCACGTCCGCTGCAGTGATTGCCATGGAAGTTCTCTACCTCGTGTCTGGTTGGTGGGGTGGGGTCGTATGGGATCGACGGTCGGGTGCGCCGCGCCCCGCAGGGCGGGCGCACCCGTCACGCGTCGATCAGGCCTGCGGCTCGGTGGGGGCCTCGGCGGCGGGGGTCTCCTCCGCGGCGGGGGCCTCCTCGGCCGGGGCCTCGGCGGCCGGAGCCTCGGCGGCCTGCGGCTCGGCCGGGGCCTCGGCGCCCTCGCTGGAGGCACCGGTGGCCTCGGCAGCGGGGGTCTCGGTCTTCGCGGCGTCACCACCGGTGGCTTCCACGGCGGCCTTGTCCGCGTCGCCCTGCAGGAGCTCGCGCTCCCACTCGGCCAGCGGCTCCTCGGCGCCGACGGCCGGGGTCTCGCCCTCGCCCGTCTTGGCGCCCGAGCGGGCGATGAGACCGTCGGCGACGGCGTCGGCCACGACGCGGGTCAGCAGGCCGACCGCACGGATGGCGTCGTCGTTGCCGGGGATCGGGAAGTCGACCTCGTCGGGGTCGCAGTTGG
>JBQCEF010000389.1:0-2038 GCA_051960495.1 Nocardioides sp.
CGTGACCGCGGCGCACCTGATGTTCGCCTCGCGCCAGCCGCTGCACACTCCCGCGCGGCTCGCGGGCTGGGCCGCGGCGGCGTTCGTGGCGGGCGCGGCCGCGGCGCAGGCGCTCCCGGCGATGAAGCGGCTGTGGACCACGCCGTTCGCGCTGATGGTCGCCGCCGGGGCCGTGCTCGCGCTGGCCGTCGCCAGCCTGCTGCTCGACCAGCCCGCCGGCGCCCGGGTCGCCGCGACCCGCGAGCGGCTGGTCACGCCGCTGGTGGCGATGGGCCGCAACAGCCTGCTGATCTACTTCGGCAGCCACCTGGTGCTGCACGTGCTGCTCACCCGCGGCGGGGAGTCGTCATGGGCGGACGACTTCGCCCGCACCCTCGAGGTCACCGGCTACCCGCGGGCGGGCTTCATCGTCGCGATGGTCGCACTGTGGGTCGTCGTCGCCGCCGTGCTGCACCGCCGCCGGATCTACATCCGCGCCTGACCCGGCGGTTCCGCGGTCAGACGGTTGCGGCCGCCGGGGTCTAGCTCGGCACCAGGCCGGTGTGCTCCGCGGCGAACGCCAGGATGTCGGCGGTCTCGGCGGCCACCACCGCGGACGCCTTGCCCACGCCGTGCCCGGCCGCGGTCTCGATCCGGGCCAGCACCGGGGCGTCCCCGGCCTGGCCGCGCTGGAGCGTCGCGGTGAACTTGAAGCTGTGCGCCGGCACCACCCGGTCGTCGTGGTCGCCGGTGAGCACCAGCGTCGCCGGGTAGGCGCGACCGTCCTCGACGTTGTGCAGCGGCGAGTAGGCCCGCAGCACCTCGAACATCTCGGGGTCGTCCGGCGAGCCGTAGTCGGAGATCCACGCCGCGCCGATCGTGAACAGGTGGAACCGCAGCATGTCGAGCACGCCGACCGCGGGCATCGCCGCGGCGGCGAGGTCGGGACGCTGCAACAGCGTGGCCGCGACCAGCAGGCCGCCGTTGCTGCCGCCGTGCAGGGCCAGCTGCTCGTGCGTGGTGACGCCCTGCTCGACGAGGTGGTCGCCCACGGCCGCGAAGTCGTCGAAGACGTTCTGCTTGTCCGTGAGCCGGCCGGCGTCGTGCCAGGAGGCGCCGTACTCGCTGCCGCCCCGCAGGTTCGCGATCGCGAGGACACCGCCCGCGGCGAGCCAGCCGGCGTACACCGGACGGAAGTCGGCGAGGATCGGGATGTTGAACCCGCCGTAGCCGTAGAGCAGCGTCGGCCGCGGCTCGTCCAGGTCCACGTCTGCCCGCCGCGCCAGGAAGTAGGGGACCTCGGTGCCGCCCTTGCTCGTCGCCCGCCGACGCTCGACGACCACCTCGGGTGCCGACCAGGAGTTCGTTCCCTCCGGGGCGAGCCCGTCGACGAGCTCGACGGAACCGGCGGGCAGCTGGAGGAGGTACGGCGTCTGGCGGCGGGTCAGCGAGCTCATCCCGATGAACGCCTCGTCCCGGCCGGCCTTCGCGTGCACGACGAGCACCGCGCCGCCGGTCACGTCGACGGTCCCTAGTCGGGTGCCGTCGAGGGCGAACCGGGTGACGCGCGGCTGGGCGTCGACGAGGTGGACCGCGAGGAGCTCGTCCCCTGCGGCCACGGCGGCCTCGAGCGCCGCGTCGTCCTCCGCGATGACGTCGCGCAGGTTCGTGGCGGCTCCGGGCGCGACCGGGACACGCACCACGCGGCCGGACGGCGCCGCCTCGTCAGTGTGCAGCAGCAGGTCGTCGCCGTCGGTGCGCACCAGGCGGAACATCGCCCGGACCTCGTCGACGACCTTGACCGGCTCACCGAGATGGCTCTCGGCGTCGTCGGTGCTGACCGGGTAGACCCACAGCCGGTTCTTCTCCGAGGTGCCCTCGGAGAAGTGCACCGCGAGCCAGCGCCCGTCGTGGGAGAGCATCGGCTCCGGGATCACGCGCGGCTCGTCGGGCCGCTCCCACACCAGCGGGTCGTCGTCCTGCGGCGTGCCCAGCACGTGCCGGCGCAGGCGCCCGGCGGGCAGGGCGCCGGCCTCGGTGCCGCGACCCGCGCCCTCGG
>JBQCEF010000390.1:0-2974 GCA_051960495.1 Nocardioides sp.
GATCAGCGCGGCCTGCTGGGCCGAGGCGTTCAGGGCCGGGGAGAAGCTCACCGGGCCCAGGCCGGCCAGGGACCGGACGAAGTTCAGCGAGCTCAGCGTCGCGGCGTTGGTCGACGACCCGGTGACCCCGGGCTGGCAGCCCAGGACGCTGCCGAGCAGCCAGTCGATGTTCAGGGTCAGCTTGGGTGCGTACTGCGACCAGTACGCCGCGTTGACGGCCGACCGGCTGCGGGTGTCGATCGAGCCCGCCCAGCGGGCGGTCGGGCGCGACCCGGCGGCGTAGCGGTAGGAGCTGTTGTCCTGGGCTTCAGCCGGGGACGTCGTCGTGGCGAACCCCAGGATGAGCGTGGTCAGTAGCAGAGCGACGCCGGTGAACGTGACGCTCCATCGTCCTTTGTTCTCCCTCATGGAAGAGAACGATACGCCCTAAATGTCCGTTTTGACCACTTTTGATATGGAATCTACCTATTGTTGGGCGGTACCGGGGACGAACCCGAAGTCCGTGCGGGGAATTGATCGGCAGATCAGTGCCCGTGCTTGATGGCTGTGCGCAGATCCTTGTTGAGCTGGCTGATCACGTCCAGCGGGATCTCCTTGGGGCACGCAGCTGCGCACTCGCCGATGTTCGTGCAGCCCCCGAAGCCCTCGTGGTCGTGCTGGGCGACCATGCTCACCACTCGCGAGTCGCGCTCGGGCTGACCCTGCGGCAGCTCGCCGAGGTGGGTGATCTTGGCGCCAATGAACAGCGACGCGGAACCGTTCGGGCACGCCGCCACGCAGGCGCCGCAGCCGATGCAGGTGGCGACGTTGAACGCCCGCACCGCGTTGTCGCGCGGCACCGGCACCGAGTGCGCCTCGGGAGCCGAGCCGGTGTTCACCGAGATGTACCCGCCGGAGGCGATGATCCGGTCGAACGCGCTGCGGTCCACGCAGAGGTCCTTGATCACCGGGAAGGCATCCGCCCGCCAGGGCTCGATGGTGATCGTGTCCCCGTCGGAGAACGAGCGCATGTGCAGCTGGCAGGTCGTGGTGACCTCGGGACCGTGCGGCTCGCCGTTGATCATCAGGCTGCACATCCCGCAGATGCCCTCGCGGCAGTCGGAGTCGAAGGCGATCGGTTCCTCGTCGCGGGCGTTGAGGTCCTCGTTGAGGACGTCGAGCATCTCCAGGAACGACATGTCGGGGGAGACGTCGGCGACCTCGTAGGTGTGCATCGCGCCCGCGTCGCCGGCCCCGGTCTGGCGCCAGATGTTGAGGGTCAGCCTCATGGTGTCCTTGCTCACTTGTAGCTCCGCTGCTTCATCTCGATGGCGGTGTAGGTCAGCTCTTCCTTGTGCAGGACCGGCTTCTCCCCGGCGTACTCCCAGGCGGCCACGTAGGCGAACTGGTCGTCGTGGCGCAGGGCTTCACCGTCCTCGGTCTGCGACTCGGCGCGGAAGTGGCCGCCGCAGGACTCGCGGCGGTTGAGCGCGTCGATGCACATCAGCTCGCCGAGCTCGAAGAAGTCGGCCACCCGGCCGGCCTTCTCCAGGCTCTGGTTGAGGCTGTCCGCGGTGCCGAGCACCTTCACGTTGCGGTAGAAGTCCTCGCGCAGCGAGCGGATCAGGTCGATCGCCTTCTTCAACCCGTCCTCGGTCCGCTCCATGCCGCAGTACTCCCACATGATGTTGCCGAGCTCCCGGTGGTAGGAGTCGACGCTGCGGGTGCCGTTGACGGTGAGGAAGTGCTCGATGCGGTCCGTGACCGCCTTGCGGGCCTCGAGGACCGCGGGGTGGTCCTCGGGCACCTTCTCGAACGGCGCGTCCGCGAGGTAGTCGCGGATCGTGTGCGGCAGCACGAAGTAACCGTCGGCCAGGCCCTGCATCAGCGCCGAGGCGCCGAGGCGGTTGGCACCGTGGTCGGAGAAGTTGGCCTCGCCGGTGACGAACAGGCCGGGGATCGTGGACTGCAGGTCGTAGTCGACCCACAGGCCGCCCATCACGTAGTGCACCGCGGGGTAGATCCGCATCGGCACCTCGTACGGGTTCTCGCCGGCGATCCGCTCGTACATGTCGAGGAGGTTGTCGTACTTCTCCTCCACGCCCTCCTTGCCGAGGCGCTTGATCGCATCGGCGAAGTCGAGGTAGACGCCGCGGCGCACGCCGTCGACCTCGGGACCGACACCGCGGCCCTCGTCGCACATGTACTTCGCAGCACGCGAGGCGATGTCGCGGGGGACCAGGTTGCCGAAGGACGGGTAGATCCGCTCGAGGAAGTAGTCGCGGTCCTCCTCGGGGATCTCGCGCGGGTCCTTCGCGCAGTCCTCCTTCTTCTTCGGCACCCAGATGCGACCGTCGTTGCGCAGCGACTCCGACATCAGGGTCAGCTTCGACTGGTGCGAACCGGAGACCGGGATGCAGGTCGGGTGGATCTGGGTGTAGCAGGGGTTCGCCATGTAGGCGCCCTTGCGGTGCGCGCGCCAGGCGGCCGTGACGTTGCAGCCCATCGCGTTGGTGGAGAGGTAGAAGACGTTGCCGTAGCCGCCGGAGGCGAGCACGACGACGTCGGCCAGGTGGGTCTCGATCTCGCCGGTGACCAGGTCGCGGGCGACGATGCCGCGCGCCTTGCCGTCCACCACGATCAGCTCGAGCATCTCGTGGCGGGTGTACTGGGTGACCGTGCCGGCCGCGACCTGCCGCTCCATCGCCTGGTAGGCGCCGATCAGCAGCTGCTGGCCGGTCTGCCCGCGGGCGTAGAACGTGCGGGACACCTGGACGCCGCCGAACGAGCGGTTGTCGAGCAGGCCGCCGTACTCGCGCGCGAACGGGACGCCCTGCGCGACGCACTGGTCGATGATGTTCGTGCTGACCTCGGCCAGCCGGTAGACGTTCGACTCGCGCGAGCGGTAGTCGCCGCCCTTGACCGTGTCGTAGAACAACCGGTGGACGGAGTCGCCGTCCTCCTTGTAGTTCTTCGCGGCGTTGATGCCGCCCTG
>JBQCEF010000391.1:0-5000 GCA_051960495.1 Nocardioides sp.
CGATCATCAGCCGTTGCCGCATGCCGCCGGAGAACTCGTGGGGGTAGGAGCGGTAGCGGGTCGGGGGGATGCCCATCACCCGCAGCACCTCCATGGCGCGCCGCTCGCACTCCTGCTTCGAGAGTCCCTTGTCGTGGGCGCGCAGCGCCTCCTCGAAGTGCTGCGAGATCCGCATCAGCGGGTTGAGCCGGGTCAGGGGCTCCTGGAAGATCATCCCGAGCTCGGCGCCCCGCTTGGCGAACAACTCCTTGCGCGGCAGCGCGAGCAGGTCCTCGCCGCGGAAGCGCAGCTGGCCGTCCATCTTGGCGCCGGGCGGCAGCAGCCCGAGCAGCCCGCGCCCCAGGGTCGACTTGCCGCAGCCCGACTCCCCCACCAGGCCGAGGATCTCGCCCTTGCGCAGGGTGAAGCTCACCCCGTCGACCGCGCGCACCGGACCACGGTCGGTGCCGTACCAGATGCGCAGGTCGCGCGCGTCGATGACCGGCTCCCCACCGGGGACAGCCGCGCTCACGGACCCGTCGTACAGCTCGCTCATGAGCGGGACTCCTCCCCGGCCTCGTGGGCCATCTCGCGCATCGGCATCACGACCGGCTGGATCCGGCGCTTGCGCAGCGTCGGGTTGATCGTCTCGTTGAGGCCTTCGCCGACCAGCGTGAGGCCCATGACCAGCAGCACGATGGCCATGCCCGGGAAGAAGGCGGTCCACCAGATCCCCGCGCCCGCGTCGTCGATGGCCCGGCTGAGGTCGTAGCCCCACTCCGAGGCCTCGTTCGGCTGGATGCCCAGCCCGATGAAGCCGAGGCCTGCCAGCGTGGCGATCGCGTCAGCCGCGTTGAGCGTGCCGATCACCGGCACGGACTGGATGACGTTGCCGAACAGGTAGCGCCCCATGATGGTCCGGTGGGGCGCTCCGATCGCGCGTGCGGCTTCGATGTACGTCGCCTCGCGGGAGGACACCGTCGTGTTGCGGACCACCCGGAAGTACTGCGGGATGTAGATCACGGTCAGCGACAGCGCCGCCGCGACCACGCCGCCGCCGAGCGGGCCGCGCAGCAGGAACGAGAACACGATTGCCAGCAGCAGCGAGGGCAGGGCGTAGAGCGCGTCTGCCACGAAGACCAGCAGCCGGTCGGTCCAGCCGCCGACGAACCCTGACAGCAGACCGAGCGGGACCCCGATCACCAGCGAGAACGCCACGGACAGCACGACGACCTCGAGGGCCGTGCGCGCGCCCCAGATCATCCGCGACAGCACGTCGTAGAACTGGTCGTTGGTGCCGAACCAGTGGTCGCTGCTCGGCGCGGCGAGCTTCTCGAACACCGTGCCCGGCTCCGGTCCGCGCTGGTTGAACCCGTAGGGCGCCAGCCAGGGCGCGAACACCGCCATCACGACGAAGAGCAGCGTGATCACCAGGCCGCTGATCAGGATCCACCGGGCCAGTCCGGTGGTGTCCCGGAACGGCTTGAGAATCGAGCCGAGCATCAGTACCTCACTCTCGGGTCGATCATCGCGTTGACGATGTCCACCAGCAGGCTCACCACGACCACCACGACCGCGAAGAACGTGACGATCCCTTGCACGGCCGCGTAGTCACGAGCGGTGATGTACTTCAGCAGCTGGGTGCCCAGGCCGGGCCAGTTGAACGTGCGCTCGGTGAGCACGGCGCCCGAGAGCGTGATCGCGACCTGCAGGCCGATCACGGTGACCACGGGGACCAGCGCGTTGCGGAACGCGTGGCGGCGGATGACGTACTTCTCCGGGACGCCGCGTGCGCGAGCCGCCTCCACGGAGTCGCCCTGCAGCGTCTGCAGCACGTTGACCCGGACCAGCCGGATGAACACGCCGGACAGCAGCAGGCCCAGAGCCAGGCAGGGCAGCAGGTGGTGGAACAAGACGTCGACGAACGCGTCCGCGTTGCCCCGCAGGATGGTGTCGAGGAGCAGGATGTGGGTGATCGGCTGGACCTGGAATTTGGTCACCGGGGATGCGATGTCGTAGGTCGGCCACCCGAGCGGAGCGGCGACCAGGACGAACATCAGGCCGGTGAAGAACACCGGCGCCGCGTAGGTGACGACGCCGAAGATCCGGATCACCGCGTCCGAGGCGGAGTCGCGGCGGCGTCCGGCCATCAGGCCCAGCGGGACCCCGATGAGCAGGGCGACCAGGAAGGCACCGAGCGTGAGGGTCAAGGTGGCCCCGCCGTTGTCGACGATGATGCTGGTCAGCGGCCGGTTGTCGGAGATCGTCTTGCCGAAGTCGAGGTGCGCCACGCTGCCGAGGTAGTCGAGGTACTGCACGATCAGCGGCCGGTCCAGACCGAGCGTGGCGCGCCGCTCGTCGAGCGCCGCCTCGCTCAGCTTGCCGCCGACGGCGGCCGAGACCGGGTCACCGGGCGCAACCCGGAGCAGGACGAAGACGATGGTGAGCAGCACCCAGATCATCGGGATGATCAGCAGGACACGCTGACCGATGTAGCGCGGCAGCGACCCGGAGCCTGCACTCATGGAAGACCTCTCGTTGGCGTCATTCGCGGATCTTGACATGGAGAGGGGGGAGAGCGCACATCGCGCCCTCCCCCCTCGTCGGCTGGGTCAGCCGTTCTTGCTGATGCCCCAGAACCGGAAGATGTACGTCGGGTCGAGGGTCTCCTTGACACCGGACATCTTGTCGGTCGCGACGGCCACGTTCTGGCCGTTCCACGAGGGAACGAGCGGGACGTCCTCCGCCACGATGTCCTGCAGCTGGCCGATCATCTCCTCGCGCTTGCCCGTGTCGGTCTCGGCGAGCTCCTGGTCGAGGAGCTTGTTGACCTGCGGGTTGGAGTAGTTGTTCTGGTAGAAGCCACCGTCACGCACGAACGGCGTGAGGTAGTTGTCCGCGTCCAGGATGTCGGGGTACCAGCCGAGGATGAACAGGTCGTAGGCACCCTGCTTGTAGAGCGTCTGGTACTCCTCCCACTCGGCGTCCTCGGTCTTGACCTTGAACAGGCCGCTCTGGTTCAGCTGTTCGGCGAGCTCGTTGGCCTCGTCGACGGCGTTCGGGCCGTAGTGGGTCGGCGTGTAGCCCAGGGTCAGGTTGATCGGCGTCTTGACTCCCGCGTCGGAGAGCAGCTTCTTCGCCGCGTCGGCGGAGGGCTCGCCGTACTTCTCCTTGAAGGAGTCCTTCTGGCCACCGAACCCGGGGGGAACGATCGAGTAGGACGGGGAGACGCTGCCGTCGTAGGCGTTCTTCGCGATCGCGTCACGGTCGATGATCTGCGCGACCGCCTGGCGGACCGCCTTGTCCTTGACCGTCTTGTTGGCGAGCTGGAACACCCAGTAGCGGAACTCCGAGCCCTCACCGCGGATGACCTGGACGCCGTCGGCGCCCTCGAGGTCGTTGAGGTCGGTCGGGCTGAGCGTGCGCCAGGCGATGTCGACCTGCTGGCTCTGGATGGCCTGCTTCAGCGGCGCCGGGTCGGAGAAGTACTGCACGAAGATCTGCGGGCTGGAGGGCTTGCGCGGCCCGTCGTAGCTCTCGTTCGCCTCGAGCACCGCCTGCTCGCCGGCCTTGTACTGGCTGAGCTTGTAGGGGCCCGAGCCGATGACCTTGTCGTCGTCGAGCAGCTTGTCGGCCGGGAAGACGTCCTCGTCCACGATCGACGTGGTCGCCGACGACAGCAGCTTGACGAAGGTGGTGTCGGCCTGGTTGAGGTGGAAGACCACCGTGGTGTCGTCCGGCGTCTCGATCGCGCCGTCAGCCAGCTTCTTGGTGTCGGGGTCGGTGATCTGGCCGAGCAGCACCGAGGAGCCGTTGGGGTCGGCGATGGCGATGTTGCGCTCCAGCGAGAACTTGACGTCCGAGGAGGTCAGGTCGTCGCCGTTGGAGAACTTCAGGCCCTCGCGCAGCTTGCACGTCACGGTCTGCGGGTCGTCGTACTCGCACGACTCGGCCGCGTCGCCCACCGGGTCGCTCTCGCCCGCCGGGACGCTCATCAGCTGCTCGAAGATGTTGTACTGCAGGTTCCACGACCCGAAGTCGTAGGAGCCCGCGGGGTCCATCGCGGTCACGGTCTCGGTCGTGCCGAGGATCCACGGCTCGCCGGAGGCCGCGCCCCCGCCGCCTCCCCCGTTGCCGTCACCGGCGTCACCGCCGCCACATGCCGCCAGACCGGCGACCAGGACGCTCGCACTCGCGATCGCCAGAAGTCCTCTCCTGCGGTTCACGTATTCACCTCACGTTTTACGTGCTCAGGACACGGGTGTCCTGAGCGGACGCGTGGACAGTACTCGCACCGAGAGAGTCCGGCCCGCCGGGAAGCGCGCGCGGCGGGTCGCGATCGCACAACGATTTGGTCAAAGGCCGTGGCGCTCGGCCCACAGCGCCGCCTGGGTGCGGTCGCTGACGTCGAGACGCTGGAAGATCGAGGTCAGGTGGGCCTTCACCGTGCGCTCGCTGATGCCGAGCCGGCGGCCGATCTGCTTGTTGGCCAGTCCCTGCCGCACCAGGACGAGTACCTCGCGCTCCCGCGCGGTCAGCTGCGCCGGCGCGCTCGGCGGGCCGCCCGCGCGCGACGTCAGCAGCTCCCTGGCCGCTTTCGGGTGCAGCGGCGACTCCCCCCGGCTGACCGCGCGGACGCCTTCGAGGACGTCCTCGGGCTCCGCGTCCTTGAGCAGGTAGCCGACCGCCCCGGCGTCGACCGCGGCCACGATGCGCTCCCCGTCGGAGTACGACGTCAGGATCACCACCTCGGCGCCCAGACCCGCCTCGACGATGGCTCGCGTGGCCGCGACCCCGTCGGTGCCCGGCATCTGCAGGTCCATCAGCACCACGTCGGGCCGGGTGGCCAGCACCACCGCGAGGGCCTCCGCCCCGTCGGAGGCGGTCCCCACCACCTCCATGTCGTCAGCGCCGTCGACCAGCCGGCCCAGGCCTGCCCGGACGACCGCGTGGTCATCGACCAGGACCACCCGGATCACGCGGGGGCCTCCAGACGCACCGTGGTGCCCTCCGCCGGCGCC
>JBQCEF010000392.1:0-4061 GCA_051960495.1 Nocardioides sp.
GCCTTCGACGAGGACGAGGTCCTCCGCGGCCTGCACAAGCTGGCCAACGTGATCGCCGCCGGCCTCGTCCTCGCCGCGATGATCCTGGCCTCGGCGTTCCTCGCACGCTCGTCCGGCGACGGGACGACCACGCAGAACCGGATCGCGATGGTGGTCTTCGTCGTGGCGATCGTGATCGCGCTGACCATGCTGGGGCGCATCCTGTGGCAGTCCCACCAGCTGCGCGCCAAACGCTGACCCAAGCGTCACGGCACGGCAGGGCGACTCAGCGCGTCAGAGCCACGACCACAGCCTGACCTGCGTCCCGATGTCCCCGGAACGCACCTGGACCAGGTCGCAGAGCTGGTTGGCCATCCAGATGCCACGGCCGGCCTCGGCCTGAAGGTCCAGCAGGCCCTGCCCGACCAGGGGGTCCTCGATCCACCCCTGGTCGTGGACCTCGACGACCAGGGCACCCGGCTCGCGCCAGATCGCGAGGTCGCCGTGCCCGCCTCCGTGCGTCACGCTGTTGGTGGCCAGCTCGTGGGCGGCCAGCATCAGGTCGTCGACCCGGCGCGGCTCCAGCCCCTGCTCGAGGGCCACATCCTGGACCAGGCGACGTACGCCGGAGATGTCGACGCGCGAGAACCGGTGCACCAGCGCGTCGACCGGCGCCGGCGGCAACGGGGAGGCGAAGGTGCGCCGGGCGTACTCGTGACCGGCGTAGCCGGACAGCCGGTCGTCCGCGGCGGACGTCCGGTGCACCTGCGGGTGGCTGCGCCGTGCATCCGCGACCACGCCGGCGGAGAGCGAGCTGACGTCGTACGGGCACAGCAGCCGCCAGCTCGGACCGCCGTCGAAGGCCAGGTTGAGCAGCGCCTCGTGCAGCTCGGCCTCGCGCAGCTCGACCTCGCGTCGGCCCGGCCAGACCGGCTCACCCACCCCACGTACCGCACCCTGGTCCGAGGTGTCCTCGAGGAAGCGGCGCCACTCGGGGATGATGCAGGCCGGGTTCGCGCCGAGCTCGGTCATGTCGACGAAGTCCACGCGTACGGCGTCCGCTCCCAGCGCGCGCTCGACCACCTCCAACCGCGCCGGGGCCATCGCCACCAGGACCGGCTCCCGCCGCGCCACTCCCTCACGGACGAACGGCACGACGGCCCGAACCAGGTCCCCCAGACCCTCGTAGAACGCGACCTCGTGGCAGAAGCCGTCGACCGCCTGCCCCATCGCCCTCACCGACTGACCCACCCCGGCCTTCCCCGTCCGTCTCCCCCTGCACGCGGTCACCATGGTGCGCTCGAAGCCCACCCGCTCGCCAGTGCTCCGGCCCGGAATTTCTGTGATGTCCAGGCCACCGGCCCGAGCACGGTAGCCCGGCCGGGCCAACCCGGATGAGTCATTCGCACTATCCACCCGCGGCGTCCACAATGAGCCGAGCGGCCAGCAGGCCGCAGCCGCGCCGGTGCCGATGGGGAGGTGTGCGTGGTGCAGCGCTACATCGACGAGCTGCGCCTGCTCCAGGCGATCACCCTGGCCGTCGTCGCCACCGACCGGGAAGGCACGATCACGTTCGTCAACGAGGCGGGCGCCGCGGCCTACCGTGCCGAGCCCGACGAGCTGGTCGGACGGGACGTGCGCGACCTGCTGGGTGCGGGCGCGGTCGACGAGAGCCGACGCTTCGACCTCGACGCGGTCCTGGCCGGCGAGACGTGGGCGGGCGACCTGACCATCTGGCGGCCGCACGGCGGGTCGTTCCTGGCCGCGGTCTCCGCGACCCCGATCCGCAACGCCGAGGACACTGTCACCGGAGCGGTCGTCGTCGCCGAGGACATGACCGAGATCCGCGAGGCCGAGGCCGAGGCGGCGGCGAGCGAGCAGCGGCTGCGGCTCGCCCACGAGGCAGCCCGGCTGGGCAGCTGGCACTGGGACATGGCGACCGGCGTCAACGGCTGGGACGAGCAGCTCGAAGGCATCTACGGCATGCCCAAGGGCGGCTTCGACGGGACGTTCGAGGCGTGGGAGGCGACGCTTCACCCCGACGACCACGACCACGTCATGCAGACCGTGCAGGAGGCTCTGGAGCGACGCTCGTCCTACGTCCTGCGCAACCGGATCGTGCACCCGGACGGGACGCTGCACTGGATCGAGGCCCACGGCAAGGTCACCACGGACGAGAGTGGGGCTCCCACGGGGACGATCGGCTGCGTCCGCGACATCACCGAGGAGATGCGGGTCCGCGAGCGCGAGGCCGAGACCACCGCCCGAGCCGCCCTGCTGCAACGGGTCACCGCGGAGCTGTCCCGGGCCTGGACACCGGCGCAGGTGAGCGCCGTCCTCGAGGCGGGGCTCAAGCAGGTCGCCGAGATCGTCGGCACGGGCGTGGAGCTGCGGGTGCCCGAGGACCCGCGGCTGGCCACCCGGTGCGACGACCTGGTGCAGCACGCCGACCGGCCGCTGTCCCGCGAGGACGTCCAGCTGCTCGACACCCTGGCCTCCCAGTGCGCCATCGCCGCCGAGCGGGCCCACCTGCTCGGCCGGACGACCGAGATCGCCGAGCAGCTCCAGTCCAGCCTGGCCGCCAGCCCGCTGCCCGAGCTGGACCACCTCGACGTCGCCGTGCACTACGCACCCGGTGGCGACGACCTCGAGCACGTCGGGGGCGACTGGTACGACGCGGTGCCCACCCGCAACGGCGGTGTCGCCCTCGTGGTCGGCGACGTGATGGGTCGGGGCGTGCGGGCCGCGACCACGATGATCAGGGTGCGAGCCGGCATCCGCGGCCTGCTCACCGTCGACCCCTCACCTCGTGCGGTCCTCGGGGCGGCGGACGAGATGATGACCCGGGACGCCCCCGACCAGTTCGTCACCGCCGCCGCCGCGCTGCTCGACGCGAAGGCGGGCACGCTGACGCTCTGCAACGCCGGCCACATCCCGGTCGTCGTGGTCCACCCGGACGGCAGCACCGAGGCCCTCGGCGGCGGTTCCGGCGTGCCGCTCGGCGTCGTCCGCGAGCACGACCGGACGCAGGTGCAGGCGAGGCTCGAGCCGGGATCGCTGGTCGTGATGGTTACCGACGGGGTCGTGGAGTCACGCGACGAGGATCTCGACCACGGGATCGAGCAGCTGTGCCGCCGGTCGGCCGAGCTGCGGGACCTCCCCCTCGACCGGCTGGTGGTGGAGCTGGCCGCCCAGGCCGACGAGTCGCTGCACGACGACGTCACGGTCGTGGCGGCGCGGGTGCGCTGAGCCGTTTTTCGAACTGTTCGGAATTGGTCTAGACCGTTCGGCGGTTGTGTCGGTGGTCGCTGGTGTTGTTGGTTCATGACGATCTCGGCTCCGGCTCCCGACACGACGCTGACCGGTGTGGTGTCGGCTGCGCGGGAGACCTTGGAGGCGGCGTCGAACACGGTGTGGGCGTTCAAGTCCCGCACGGATGTGCTGGCCGCGACGGTGGAGCTGGAGCGGACCCGGTCGCGGGTGTATGCGCTGGAGGCGATCGCGGCGGTCGAGATCGAGGACACCGACGCCGCCAAGGGCGAGCAGGGCTGGGCGTCGGTGAAGGACTACCTCACGATGACGATCGGCGGGCGGCGTGGCTGCGGCGGGAAGCTGTTGAAGACCGCCCGCGCGTTGGTCGATGAGCGGCCGCGGACGTGGCAGGCGTTGTACGACGGGGCCATCTCCCCGGAGAAGTCCGAGGTGATCGTCAAG
Source organism: Nocardioides sp. (assembly GCA_051960495.1). GTDB lineage: Bacteria > Actinomycetota > Actinomycetes > Propionibacteriales > Nocardioidaceae > Nocardioides_B. The sequence continues at coordinate 3,694 of JBQCEF010000392.1, forward strand.
GTGATCGAGGACCTGCCGGTCAGCTCGCAGGTCCGGGAGGCGGCCGAGGAGCTGTTGCTCCAAGAGGCCCGCAAGCTGGACGCGACCGAGCTGAAGATCGCCGGCAACTCGCTGCTGGAGGCGCTGGACCCCGACGGGGTGGCGAAGCGGGAGGAGCGCAAGCTCGACAAGCTCGAACGCTCGGCGCATTTGAACCGGTTCCTCGCGATCGTCGACGACGGCATCGGTGGGGTGAGGATCCGCGGCCGCGGCACCGTCGAGGACGCCGCGATCATCAAGGCCGCCCTGCAAGCCTTGTCCGCGCCGCTGCCAGGCACCGACCCCGAGTGCGGCACCGAAGGCCGCGACGAACGTGACCACGGCGCCCG
>JBQCEF010000393.1:0-13759 GCA_051960495.1 Nocardioides sp.
GAGCTTGTCGGCGATGTCGTAGAAGGTGACCGTCATGCCCAGCGCCTCGGCCACGACCGAGAGCTGGCTGCCGATGTTGCCGTAGCCGACGATGCCGAGCCGCCGGCCCCGCACCTCGTGCGCGCCCTGCGCACTCTTGTCCCACACCCCGGCATGGAGCGCGGCGTTCTTGTCGGTGAGGCGGCGGGTCAGCGAGATCAGCTCCGCCACCGCGAGCTCCACGACGCTGCGGGTGTTGGAGAAGGGGGCGTTGAAGACCGCGACACCCGCGTCGGCGGCCGCGGCCAGGTCGATCTGGTTGGTCCCGATGCAGAAGGCGCCGACCGCCATCAGCTGGGGGGCGTGCCGGAGCACCTCGGCGCTCACCTGCGTCTTGGAGCGGATGCCCAGCAGGTCGACGTCCTGCAGCGCCTCGATGAGCTCGTCCTCGTCCATCGCGCCGGACGCCCGCCGCACCGTCATGCCCTCGGCCGCCAGCACGTGCTCCGCCACGTCGTGGACGTTCTCCAGCAGCAGCGCGGTTCCGGCACCCCGGGAGTTCCAGCGCAGCCCCGGAGAGGCAGGCGCGGCCACGCGGGTGGTCGTGGGGTCCTGGTGCTCGACGGGCGTGGTGCCCATGCAGATTCCTCCGGCGGGGTGGGGTTCGGCGGTACCCGTCGAAACTACCGGGTGGGCGATGACCGAAGCTCCCGGCTCCGGCATGTGGTCGGCGCGGCCCGAGCCAGAAGATTTGACTTTCCAACTAGATACGCGCGGCGTCGACTCGGCTAGGTTGCCTTTACGTTGACTCGTCAGGGGAAGGCTTCCCGAGTTCCGTGCCCTCGCTCCCGTCGCCGGTTCGACGCCCTACGACGATGGAGCCACATGACCAGTTCGCCGCGCACCCAGAGCGTCCGCCTCGCCGTCATCCTCGTGTCCGCGCTCATCGTGACCTCGTTGACGCAACTGCCCACGTGGGCGGCGACGCCGTACACGATCACCATCTCCGCGGGCATGACGTCGAACGTGGTCCCCGACGGCGGCAGCCCGAACACGTTCACCCCGACCGGCGCCGGCGCGGTGCTCAACGTCGTCGACCTCGAAGCTGCCCTCGCCGCCGGTGCGGTGGTGGTCGGCACCCCGGACACGACGTCCGCGGTCGTCCTCGCCGTGGACATCGCCTCGACGAACGACCTCACGATCGGAGCCCCGGCGCAGCTTGCGGCCGACATCACCGTCTCCCTGAGCGCCGGCGGCCTGACGTTCGCGTCCAGCCTCGACGGCAACCACACGGCGTCGATCGACACGGCGGCGCACGCGACGATGACGGGTGCCATCGGATCGACCAGCGCCCTCACCGGGCTGGCAGTGACGGCCGACACGATCAGCCTCGCCGGCGCCCTGACCGTGACCGGCGGCCTGATCCTCACGAGCTCAGGCTCCGCGATCGTGCAGGGCGGTGCCTGGACAGTCGCAGGTGACAGCATGATCGATGCCGGGACCGGCTCGATCACTCTGACCAACGCCGGCAACGACTTCACCGGAGCTCTGTCGCTGAGCGGCGGAACCGCCCAGGTGAAGGACCAGAACGGGCTGACCCTCGACGGTCCCCAGGTCGGCTCCCTCCGGGTCGACTCCGGAGACTCCGTCGTCATGACGGGCTCGGGCAGCGTCCCGGGTGACCTCACGCTGCACAGCACCAACGCCTCGATCGCCCAGACAGCGGGGGCGCTGGTGGTCGGCGGCGCCAGCGAGGTTGATGCCGGGTCCGGCGCAATCACGCTGACGAGCGGGGCGAACGACTTCGGCGGCTCTGTCGCGCTCGTCGGAGGGGACACGCAGCTGTCCGACGCCACTGCGCTGAGCCTGGGGACCCTGGACGTGGGGTCGCTGACTGCTCGGTCGACGGGGGCACTCTTGGCGGGATCGGGCAGCGTCGGGGGCGCCCTCGGCTTGACCAGCGACGGCGGGACCATCGGTCAGTCGGGCCCGCTGGCGGTCGCCGGCGCCACGGTCGTCGATGCCGGGTCCGGCGCGATCACGCTGACGAACGCCGGCAACGACTTCGGCGGATCTGTCTCGGTCACCGGCGGGAACACGCAGCTGGTCGACGCCAACGCCTTGACTCTGGCGGCCGTAGACGTGGACGCCCTCGCGGCTCTCGCGGGCGAGACCTTGGCCGTGCTCGACGGGCGGCCCGTCGCGTCCACCGGCACGATGGTCCTCGCGGCTGGCCGGACCGGCAGGCTCCAGCTCGGCCCCGGCGCGACACTGGCCGCCGGCGCACCGATCGCGCTGTACGCCGCCGACCAGGACCGGGTGGACGTCGGGACCGGCGTCACGCTCAACGGCGCCTCCTACGTGCCCGGCGACGCCTACGTGAACACCGACCGGGAACGATGGGGGGTTGCCTACCCGTCGGGGACGCCCGTGGCGGCGTTCACCTTCTTCTTCAACGACCTGGGTTCCCAGTCGTTGACCTTCACCTCCAGCCCCCCGTCGCCCGGACTGGTCGGCGGCTCGTACACGCCGGTGGCGACGAGCAGCGCCGGCCTGCCGGTGGCGATCTACGTCGACGCGGCGTCCGCAGCGATCTGCTCGATTGACGGGTCGGGGACCGTCCACTTCGTGGCGCCCGGGACGTGCCTGGTCGAGGCGAGCCAGGCCGGCGATGCCACCCATGACGCTGCGACTCCGGTGCAGCAAGCCGTCCCGGTCGTCGCGCCGGCTCCTCCGGCCGGCCTCACCTTCCCGGGACCGGTGACGGACGTGGACACCGCGACCAGCACCAGTCCCACCGACTCGGCGACCGTCCGGTCGGGCTGCGTTCGCGCCACCGGTCTGGGCGTCGGGACCGTCACGGCCGCCACGTACACCGCCAACCCGGTCGGTCGGGCGGACTTCCGGGCAGCGGGCGCCTGGTTCGACGTGCTCGTTCACGGTGGAAGCGGATTCACGTCGCTGGAACTCACGTGCGCTGCGAACGCCTCGACGTCCGAGGCCAACACGCTGTACTGGTGGGACGGCCACGCCTGGGAGCTGGTGGAGAGCCAGCACTACGACCCCGACTCACGGACGATCAGCACCACGTTGTCCGGAATCTCCAGCCCGTCGCTGGCCGAGCTGACCGGCACCGTGTTCGCCCTGGGAACGCGACCCCTGGTGTCGCGCCTGGCGGGTGCGGACCGCGTCCATACGGCCATTGAGGTCTCCCGCGAGGCCTACCGGGACGGCACCGCCGGCGCCGTGGTGCTGGCGGCGAGCGGCACCTACCCCGACGCCCTGGTCGGCGGGCCGCTGGCGGTCGCGAAGGGCGGGCCGCTGCTGGTGACCGGACGGGCCAGGATCTCCCCGGCGGTCGAGACCGAGATCCGCCGGGTCCTGCCCGCGGGTGGCACGGTGGTGCTCCTGGGCGGTCAGGCGGCCCTCTCATCATCGCTGGCCAAGACGCTGTCCGACCTGGGTTTCACGGTCCGGCGGCTCGGCGGAGCCACGCGCTACGACACCGCGGTCCGGGTCGCACGCGAGCTGCCGCACCCCGAGAGGGTGTTGCTGGCGACCGGCACCGACTTCCCCGACGCGCTCGCGGCCGGCGCGGCCGCGGCCCACGCTCACGGGGTCGTCCTGCTCACCGACGGCGCGAACCTGCCTGAGGTCGTGCGGCGCTGGCTGAGCAAGCATCCCCAGCTGCCGCAGGCCGCGATCGGCGCGCCGGCGGCGGGTGCGGCGCCCGCCGCAGAGCGTCTGGTCGGCGAGGACCGCTACGCAACCGCGGCGCTCGTGGCAGAGCGGCTCTTCGGCAATCCGGCAACGGTCGGGGTCGCCAACGGTGAGGCGTTCCCCGACGCGTTGAGCGCGGTGGCGCTGCTGGGCCGGGACGGTGCGCCACTGCTGCTGACCCGCGCCGGGCAGCTTCCGGCGCCCACGAGCGGCTGGCTGAACGGGCACCGCACCGCGCTCGACGACGTGGTGGTCGTCGGCGGGACTGCGGCAATCGCGAGCGCTGTGCAGGAGGAGATCGTCGGGGCGGTCGCCGGTATCGGCTGACCGTTGCCGGGTTGATCGGCGGCACCAGGTGCCGGGGATCAACCCCGTTGCACCTGCAGTGCGTTGGTGTCCGAGGGGGGACTTGAACCCCCACGCCCGATAAAGGGCACTAGCACCTCAAGCTAGCGCGTCTACCTATTCCGCCACCCGGACAGTGGTCGCTTCACGGCTCCCGGGGGAGCCCTGAACGCGGCGCAACTGTAGCAAAGGCCGGGGCGAAACCATGCATCGGGCGTGGCTGGCGCGCGCCTGTCAGGATGGAGGTCATGAGCACCCAGACCGAGGGCACGACGTACGACGCGGCCGCGGAGGTCGTCGACATCTGCCGCGACCTGCTCCGCATCGACACGACCAACTACGGCGACGGCTCCGGGCCGGGGGAGCGCAAGGCGGCCGAGCACGTCGCCGCGCTACTCGACGAGGTCGGCATCGAGGCCGAGCTGTTCGAGGGCGAGCCGGGCCGGACGAACGTGGTGGCCCGCTGGGGCGGCACGGACAGCTCCCGCGACCCGCTGCTGCTGCACGGCCACCTCGACGTGGTGCCGGCCGACGCCGACGACTGGGCGGTCCACCCGTTCTCCGGCGAGATCAAGGACGGCTACCTGTGGGGCCGCGGCGCGGTGGACATGAAGGACTTCGACGCGATGCTGCTGTCGGTGGTGCGGGCCCGGGCACGGGCAGGCGCGCTGCCGGAGCGGCCGATGGTGCTCTGCTTCACCGCCGACGAGGAGGCCGGCGGCCACCAGGGCGCCGAGCAGATCGTGCGCAAGCGCCCCGAGCTGCTCGAAGGCTGCACGGAGGGCATCGGCGAGGTCGGCGGCTTCAGCACGACGGTGCGCGGGCAGCGGTTCTACCTGGTGGAGGCCGCGGAGAAGGGCATGGCCTGGATGCGGCTCACCGCCGAGGGCAACGCCGGCCACGGGTCGATGCGGCACCCCGACAACGCGGTCACCCGGCTGGCGCAGGCGGTCGCCCGGATCGGCACGCACACCTGGCCGGTGCGGCTCACGCCGTCGATGCAGGTGCTGCTGTCGGCGGTCGGCGAGGTCGCGGGCGTCGAGGCGACCCCGGAGAACGCCGAGCAGCTCGTCGAGGAGTTCGGCTCGGCGGCGCGGATGCTCGGCGCGGTGATCCGGCACACCACCAACCCGACGATGCTCGATGCCGGCTACAAGGTCAACGTCGTCCCCGGTCGGGCGACGGCCCACGTCGACGGCCGCTTCCTGCCGGGCTACGAGGACGAGTTCTTCGCGACGCTCGCCGAGCTCGTCGGCGAGGGCGTGTCCGTCGACTACGTCAGCAAGCAGACCGGCCTGGAGACCAGCTTCGACGGCGACCTGGTCGACGCGATGACCGCCTCGATCCTCGCCGAGGACCCCGACGCGCGGGTGGCGCCGTACCTCATGTCCGGCGGCACCGACGCGAAGCACTGGGACAAGCTCGGCGTGCGCTGCTTCGGGTTCGCGCCGCTGCGGCTGCCGGCCGACCTCGACTTCACCGCGCTGTTCCACGGTGTCGACGAGCGCGTGCCCACCGACGCCCTGGAGTTCGGCGCCCGGGTGTTCGACAGGTTCCTCGACCAGGCCTGACCGGTGTGGCCCCCGGGCCGGCTCAGGCGTACGTCGGGCGCAGCTGACGGATGATCTTGCGCCGCAGCACCACCTTGCGGGTGCCGTCCGGCAGCAGCCGGAGCCGGTCGAGCTCCCAGCCGCCGCGCTCGATGCGGTCCACGAGCATCCGGGTCACGGCGTTGCGCGAGAACTCGCGCGAGATCGTCAGCCGCTCGAACTCGAACTCCACACCGTTGCGCATCGAGGACCGCTGGGCCGTGGTGTGGATCTGCGCCGAGGACATGCCCCATCGTGACACGCCGGCCCGACGAGTCGGGCGCATTGGGTTCAGGAAGCGGACGACACGTCGTCGAGCGCCGCGACGATCTCCGGCGGGAGCGTGCAGTCCTCGACGCCGAGCGAGCCCTTGAGCTGGGCAGCCGTGCGGGCGCCGACGATGGGCGCGGTCACCCCCGGGCGGTCGCGCACCCAGGCGAGCGCGACCTCGACGGGCGTCAGGTCCAGGCCGTCGGCGGCGCGGGCGACGGCCTCGACGATGCGCGCGCTGCGCGCGTCGAGGTAGCTGCCCACGAAGTTGGAGAAGTGCGGCGACGCGGCCCGGGAGTCGCTAGGAGTACCCGAACGGTACTTGCCGCTGAGCACGCCACGTACGAGCGGCGACCAGGGCAGCACCCCCCCCCCCAGCGAGACGGCCGCCGGCAGCGCCTCGGCCTCGATCCTGCGGTTGAGCAGCGAGTACTCCACCTGCGTGGACACGATCGGAGCCCGGCCCGGGACGGCGCGCTGCCACGTCGCAGCCTGGGCACTCTGCCAGCCGGTGTAGTTCGAGATGCCGACGTACGACGCTCGCCCGGTCGAGACCGCGTAGTCCAGCGCGCCGAGCGTCTCCTCCAGCGGGGTGTCGTCGACCCAGGTGTGCACCTGCCACAGGTCGACGTGGTCGACGCCCAGCCGCTTCAGCGAGGCGTCCAGGCTGGAGATCAGGAAGCCGCGCGAGGCGTTGGTCTCCCGGGAACCGCGGGCCCGGCTGATCCCGGCCTTGGTCGCGAGCACCAGGTCGTCGCGGGCCACCACGCTGCCCAGGAGCGAGCCGATCAGCTCCTCAGCCGCGCCGTCGCCGTAGCCGGCCGCGGTGTCGACCAGGCTGCCGCCGGCCTCCACGAACGCCACCAGCTGGTCGCGGGCCTCGTGCTCGTCGGTGTCACGCCCCCAGGTGAGCGTGCCGAGTCCGAGCCGCGACACCTTGAGACCGGTGCGACCCAGATAGCGCTGCTGCATGCGGCCAACGCTATCCGGCGGCGGCCCCGGGTCGCTCCCGCCTCGCCGGATGGTGGCCGACATCCCGTCAATCCCGTGCACCGCGGCGGTCGGCGCGCGCCGTAAGGTGTCCTCTCGACATCCGCGTCCGCCCACCGACCAGGAGCGACCGTGCTCGAATTCCTCCAGGCCATCTTCCTCGGCCTGCTCCAGGGGCTCACCGAGTTCCTGCCGATCTCGAGCTCGGCCCACCTCCGGATCTTCCCCGAGCTGTTCGGCTGGGGTGATCCCGGCGCAGCGTTCACCGCGGTCATCCAGATCGGGACCGAGCTCGCGGTCCTGATCTACTTCCGCAAGGACATCTGGCGGATCGCCTCCGCGTGGGTGCAGTCGCTGTACAAGCCCGAGCTGCGCGGCGGCCTCGACTCACGGATGGGCTGGTACGTCATCGTCGGTTCGGTTCCGATCGTGGTCCTCGGCATCGCGCTGAAGGACGTGATCGAGCAGGACTTCCGCAACCTGTGGGTGATCGGCACGACCCTGGTGGTGCTCGGCGTCATCCTCGGGGTCGCCGACCGGGTCGGACGCCTGGACCGGACGATGCGGGACCTGTCGCTGCGGCACTCGATCTTCTTCGGCCTCGCGCAGGCGCTGGCCCTCATCCCGGGCGTCTCGCGCTCGGGGGCGACCATCAGCATGGGGCGGTTCCTCGGCTACGACCGCGAGGCGGCTACGCGGTTCGCCTTCCTGCTGGCGATCCCGGCGGTGGTGGGCGCGGGACTGTTCGAGCTCAAGGACGCCCTGCAGTGCCACGACACGGCTGCCGCGGTCTGCAACCCCTACAGCCCCGCTGCCACGCTCGTCGCGACGGTGGTGTCGTTCGTGGTCGGCTACGCCGCCATCGCCTGGCTGCTTCGGTATGTGTCCACCAGGTCCTACCTGCCCTTCGTCGTCTACCGGATCCTGCTCGGCGGGATGACCCTGGCCCTGGTGGCCGGCGGCGTGCTCGCGGCGTGACCTCCGGTCACAGCCAGCCGGACTTCTTGAACAGCCGGTAGAGCACGAGCCCGGAGACGACCATCAGGCCGAGGGCGAACGGGTAGCCGAGCTCCCAGCCCAGCTCCGGCATGTCCTGGAAGTTCATCCCGTAGATGCCCGCCACCAGCGTGCCCGCGGCCGCGATCGCCACCCAGGCCGAGATCTTGCGCATGTCCTCGTTCTGCTCGACCTGGATCCGGGCCAGGTGCGCGTCGAACGCGGTCGACAGCAACGCGTCCAGCGTCTCGATCGTCTCGGACACGCGGATGAGGTGGTCGGCGACGTCGCGGAAGAACGGCGCCGACTCCTGGGTCACGGTCGGCACGGATCCGGTGGCGAACCGCTTCATGGGCTCCTTGAGCGGGTTGACCGCACGCCGCATCTCGGCGAGCTCGCGCTTGAGCACGTAGATGCGCCGCGAGTCGTGGGTCCGCTCGGTGGAGAACACCGACGCCTCGACCTCGTCGACGTCGATCTCGAGCGCGCGGCCGACCTCCTCGTAGCTGTCCACCACGCGGTCGCAGATCGCGTAGAGGACCGCTGACGGACCGTGGCCGAGGACGGCGGTCTGCTGCTCGAGGTCGGTCCGGGCGGTGTGCAGCTCGGTGCCCTCCCCGTGGCGGACGCTGATCACGAAGTCGCGGCCGACGAACAGGTTGATCTCCCCGGTCTCGACCGCGTCGTTCTCGTCGACGTACCAGAGCGTCTTGAGGACGAGGAAGATGCCGTCGTCGTACCGCTCGAGCTTGGGACGCTGGTGCGCGTGCAGCGCGTCCTCCACGGCGAGCGGGTGGAGGGCGAAGATGTCCGCGACGGAGGTCAGCTCGCCCTCGACCGGCTCGTGCAGACCGACCCAGACGAAGTCGCCCGGCTCCTGGACCGATGCGCGGACCGCGGCCAGGTCGTCCTTCGGGCAGTCCAGGGGGACCCGGACACCTCCGCGGTAGAGCGCGCTGTCGACGATCATGCTTCCGAGGCTAGGCCACTACTGTTGCGTTCCATGGCAACGGTCATCCTGGCCCGACACGGCCGCACCACCGCGAACGCCACCGGAGTGCTGGCCGGGCGCACCAAGGGCGTCGACCTCGACGAGCACGGCGTGGCACAGGCACGCGCGGCCGCGGAGCGCCTGGCGGGGCTGCCTGTGGCCGCGATCGTGACCAGCCCGCTCGAGCGGTGCCGCCAGACCGCGCGCGAGCTCAACGCTGCTCAGCCGGCCCGGCTGCGGGTGAGCACCGACCGGGGCCTGCTCGAGTGCGACTACGGCGAGTGGACCGGCCGCGAGCTCAAGGCGCTCGCCAAGGAGCCGATGTGGCGCACCGTGCAGGCGCACCCGAGCGCAGCCGCCTTCCCCGGCGGCGAGTCGATGGCAGCGATGGCCGCGCGGGCCGTGGCCACGGTGCGCCGGTGGGACGCCCGGGTCGAGCAGGAGCACGGGCCCGACGCCGTCTGGGTCGCGGTCAGCCACGGCGACGTGATCAAGGCGATCCTCGCCGACGCCCTCGGCATGCACCTCGACGCATTCCAGCGCCTCGTGGTCGACCCGGCGTCCCTCTCGGTGGTGCGCTACACCGCGCTGCGGCCGTTCGTCGTCGCCTCGAACACCTCGGCGGGTGACCTGGCGCACCTCCGCCCGCCCGCACGGTCGCGCCGGCGCCGCAAGCCGAGCAGCGACGCCGCCGTCGGCGGTGGCGCCGGGCCGGTGGGCCGGACGAGCCGCACTTCGCGGACCGCCTAGGCTCGGGTCCATGGCGACGGTGATCCACAGCTTCGACCCGCCCGAGCGATTCGTCGCCGGGACGGTCGGCCCGCCCGGGCAGCGCACGTTCTTCCTGCAGGCGCGCACCGGGACGAGGGTCACGAGCGTCTCGCTGGAGAAGCAGCAGGTCTCGGTCCTCGCTGAGCGCATCGAGGAGCTGCTCGACGAGCTGATCCGCAGCGGCGAGGGGGAGAGCACCATCCCGGCCGTCGCGCCGGTGGACCTCGACGACGGGGGCCCGCTCGAGCAGCCGATCGTCGAGGAGTTCCGCGCCGGGACCATGACGCTGGCCTGGGATGCGGACGACGAGCGCATCGTCATCGAGGTGTTCCCCTACGCGGAGGAGTCGGTCGTCGAGCCCGGCACGCCGGAGGAGGAGATCGACGACCCCGAGCCGGAGGAGATGCTCGTCGTGCGGATGCCCGCCGGCCTGGCCCGGGCGTTCAGCAAGCGCGCCCAGGCCGTGGTCTCGGCCGGCCGGCCGCCGTGCCCGTTCTGCGGAGGCCCGGTCGACCCCGCTGGCCACCTGTGCCCGCGGGCGAACGGCTTCCGTCGCACCTCGGACTGACCGGCGATGACCACCGCGCTGCGGCAGCTGCTCGCCGGTGACCTGGAGATCGAGGGCCGCATCCTCCCCGCGTCGAACGCCACCTTCTACGGACGCGTCCGCTCGGAGCACGGCGAGGTCGCCTGCGTCTACAAGCCGGTGGCGGGGGAGCGGCCGCTGTGGGACTTCCCGGACGGCACGCTCGCGCGCCGGGAGGTCGCGGCGTACGTCGTGTCCGAGGCGCTCGGCTGGGACGTCGTCCCGCCCACGGTCCTGCGCGGCGGGCCCGCCGGGCACGGCATGGTGCAGGCCTGGCGCGAGCCCGACCCGGCGCAGGACCCGGTCGACATCGTGCCGCGGGGACAGGTGCCCGCCGGGTTCCTGCACGTGCTCGACGCCCGCGACGGCGACGACGAGGAGGTGTCGCTGGTCCACGAGGACTCGGTGCCGCTTCGCCGCATGGCGGTCTTCGACGTGCTGGTCAACAACGCCGACCGCAAGGGCGGCCACGTCCTCCCGATGAGCGACGGCCACCGGCACGGGGTGGATCACGGCGTGTGCTTCCACGTCGAGGGCAAGCTGCGCACGGTGCTGTGGGGGTGGGCGGAGCAGCCGCTCGACGCCGACGATCGCTCCGCCGTGGAACGGCTCGTGGAGGGCCTCGGCACCGCTGGCTCCGAGCTGGCCGGCTCCCTCGGCGAGCTGCTCGACCCCGCTGAGGTGGACGCGATCACCGCGAGGTGTGCCGGGCTGCTGGCGCGGGGGCGGATGCCGCTCCCGTCCGGCGCCTGGCCGGCGATCCCCTGGCCCGCCTTCTAGGCCCTGTGACGCGCGATCGGCCCGCGAGGCTGCGGTCGTTAGGCTTCCCGGCATGCGAGCGTGGACGAGCCCCGACGTGCCCAGCCTGGACGCCCTCGGTGTCGGTCCCGGGCTCCGGCTCCACGACTCGGCGCACGGCTCGGTCCAGCCCACGCGGCCCGGTGCGACCGCTCGCCTGTACGTCTGCGGCATCACGCCGTACGACGCGACCCACCTCGGTCACGCCGCCACCTACGTCGCCTTCGACCTGGCCAACCGGGCGTGGCGCGACGCCGGGCACGACGTGCGCTACGTCCAGAACGTCACCGACGTGGACGACCCGCTGCTGGAGCGGGCGACGGCCACCGGGGTGGACTGGTCGGAGCTGGCGCACGAGCAGATCGAGCTGTTCCGCGAGGACATGACGGCGCTGCGGGTGATCGCCCCCGACGAGTTCATCGGCGCCGTCGAGTCGATCCCCTTGGCCGTCGAGCTCGTGCAGCAGCTGCGCGAGCGCGGTTCCGTCTACGAGGTCGACGGCGACCTCTACTTCTCGGTGCACGACGACCCGCGCTTCGGCCAGGTGTCGGGCTGGGACGAGCAGCAGATGCTCGCGGTCTTCGCCGAGCGCGGCGGGGACCCGGAGCGTCCCGGCAAGAAGCATCCGCTGGACTGCCTGCTCTGGCAGGCCGAACGCCCCGGCGAGCCCGCGTGGGACACCGAGCTCGGCCGCGGCCGCCCGGGCTGGCACGTGGAGTGCTCCTCGATCGCGCTGCGCTACCTGGGCGAGGAGTTCGACGTGCAGGGCGGCGGCAGCGACCTGGTGTTCCCGCACCACGAGATGAGCGCCGCGGAGGCCCAGGCCGCCTTCGACGGGCTGACCTTCGCCCGCGCCTACGTGCACGCCGGCATGGTCGGCTACCAGGGCGAGAAGATGTCGAAGTCGAAGGGCAACCTGGTCTTCGTCTCGCGCCTGCGTGCCGAGGGCGTCGACCCGATGGCGATCCGGCTCGCGCTGCTGTCCCACCACTACCGCAGCGACTGGGAGTGGACCGACGCCGACCTCGCCCGCGCGCAGGATATGATCGCGTCCCTGCGAGCCGCCGTCGCGGAGCCGCACGGGGCGGCCACCTCGTCGGTCGTCCGCGGGGTGCGGGAGTCGCTCGCCGAGGACCTCGACGCCCCGCGGGCGCTCGCCGCGCTCCAGCGGTGGGCGCTGGCGACGAACGAGGGCGCCGACCGCTCCGAGCCGGGCGCGGGTGACGTCGTACGGCGCCTCGTGGACGCCCGGCTGGGCCTGCTCCTCTGATCCAGGGCCCGCGCCGTCGGTCGAAGTGCTCACGTGATGCGGCTGTGACCGGTCTGTGACCCGCCCGAGGGATGGTGGAAGGACCGGGCGCGAACAGGGCGCCCCCGACGAGAGGACTGGCGAATGACTCAGACGATCCTTCGAGCGGCTGCCTACGTCGGAGCCGGGGTCGCGCTGCTGTTCGGTGGCCTGCTGGCCATGGCCGTGATCCTGCCGTCCGTCACCTGACCCCGGACGCTGCCGGGACGCGGCTGGTGAGCCGGGTCAGTCGTCCCCGGAGTCGCGGCGCTTGAGGTAGCGCTCGAACTCGCGCGCGATCGCCTCGCCGCTGGCCTCGGGGAGGTCGGCGGTGTCGCGCGTCTCCTCGAGCGCCCGGACGTAGTCGCCGATCTCCTCGTCCTCCTCGGCGAGCTCGTCGACCCCGCGCTCCCAGGCGCGCGACTCCTCGGGGAGGTCGTCGAGCGGGATGCTCAGCTCCAGCAGGTCCTCGAGCTGCCCGACCAGCGCGAGCGTCGCCTTCGGGCACGGCGGCTGCGCGACGTAGTGCGGCACCGCGGCCCAGAACGACACCGCGGGGATGTCGCGCTGCGTGCAGGCGTCCTGGAACACCCCGACGATGCCGGTCGGTCCCTCGTAGTTGGACTGCTCGAGCTTGAGGCGGTCGCACAGCTCGGGCTCCGTCGCGGTCCCGGTGACCGGGATCGGGCGGGTGTGCGGGGTGTCGGCGAGCAGGGCGCCCAGGGTCACGACGAGCTCGGCCCCGAGCTCGGTGGCGCCGGCGATGAGCTCGGCGCAGAACTGCCGCCAGCGCATGTTGGGCTCGATGCCGCGCAGCAGGATCACGTCGCGCAGCGCGCCGGGAGGGGAGGCCACGGCGAGCTGGGTCGACGGCCACGTGATCCGGCGCATGCCCTCCTCGTTCGTGCCGACGACCGGCCGGTTCATCTGGAAGTCGTAGAACTCCTCGGGGTCGATGGCGGCGACGACGCGGGCGTTCCACACCTTCATCAGGTGGTCCACGACCGACGAGGCGGCGTCCGCGGCGTCGTTCCAGCCCTCGAACGCGGCGATGAGAACGGGGGAGCGGAGCTCCGGAACCTCTTCGATCTCGATCACCCTGCCAGCCTATGTCACCGCCACGGTCCGGTGGCGGTCGACGGGCCGGGACCGCCGGATGCGTCGTACGTCCCGGTTTGCCCCGGCTGCCAGACAGTGAGACGCCGGTGTCAGGATCCGGAACCGCCGGAGGCCAGCCGCCTCCCGCCGCCTACGCTGGCGGGGCGTCCCACGACCGTCGGGCGCCGCCGTCCTGAGGAGTCCCGTGCCTGATCCGTCGTCCGTCCGCCCCGACCTGACCGAGGAGCTGTCCGCCGCGCTGCGGGAGCGGATCCTGGTGATGGACGGCGCGATGGGCACGATGATCCAGCGGCACGGGATCTCCGAGGAGGACTACC
>JBQCEF010000394.1:0-2309 GCA_051960495.1 Nocardioides sp.
GTGCCCTTCGGGGAGCGGCACCGTGAGGATCGAGCCCGTGAGCTCCGTCTTCGCGGGGGCGCCGTCGACCGTCACGTCGCCCACCGCGGCGTCGGCCTCGAAGTCCGGCATGCCTGCGAAGTAGCGCATCGTCACCGCGTCGGTGTCCGGCCCGGGGTGCAGTCGGGCGCGCACCGTGCCGCTCACCTTGCCGGTGCCCGGCGCGACCCGGGCAGTGACGCCGTACCGCGGCGCATCGTCCTCGACCCCGGCGCCCTCGGCGAGCGCAACGCCCGCGGGGGTCATCGAGACCGCCGGGTCGAACGCGAACGGGTCGCCGCCGTGCGCCTCGTCCTCCTGGGCGGTGCCGAGCCAGGAACAGCTCGTGGCCGCCAGCGCGACCACGAGCCCTGCGACGACCGCACGGAGACCTCTCATGCGCCCGATCATCGCAGGGCGCCCGCGTGTCACTCCCCGCGCAGCGCCGGGAGGAGCTCCTTCTCCGCGATGGCCAGGAAGTCCTCCTGCCCGCTGTCGCCGATCTGCACCAGCGCGACATCGGTGAAGCCGGCGTCCTCGAACTCGCGCACGGCCGTGACGATCGCGTCGAGGTCGGGACCGCACGGGATGTTCTCGGCGACGTCCTCGGGGGTGACGAACTGGGTGGCCGCCGCGAAGCCCGCCGTGCCGGGCAGCTCCGCGTTGACCTTCCAGCCGCCGGCGAACCAGCGGAACTGCTCGTGGGCGGTGCGCACCGCGGCGTCCTTGTCGGGCCCCCACGACACCGGCAGCTGGCCGATCTTGCGGGACTCACCGCCGTGCGCCTTGTCCCAGGACTTCACGAGCGAGGCCTGCGGCTCCACGGCGACCAGGTGATCGGCCAGCGGCGCGAACCGCGAGACCGACTGCTCGCCCGAGACCGCCACCGCGATCGGCACGCCGCCGTCGGGGAGGTCCCAGAGCTTCGCCGAGTCGACCCGGTAGTGCTCGCCGGCCCGGTTGACGTAGCCGCCGCCGAGCAGCTCGCGGATGATGTGCACCGCCTCCTCGAGCATGTCGTGCCGGACGTTGACCGGTGGCCAGCCGCGACCCACGACGTGCTCGTTGAGGTTCTCCCCCGCACCGAGCCCGAGCGTGAACCGGCCGTCGCTGAGCAGGCCGATGGTGGCGGCCTTCTGCGCGACGACGGCCGGGTGGTAGCGAAGGATCGGGCAGGTCACGTAGGTCATCAGCTCGACCCGTTCGGTGACCTGGCTCACCGCGCCGAGCATGCTCCACGCGT
This sequence comes from Nocardioides sp., assembly GCA_051960495.1. Classification (GTDB taxonomy): domain Bacteria; phylum Actinomycetota; class Actinomycetes; order Propionibacteriales; family Nocardioidaceae; genus Nocardioides_B. Next base: position 1,262 of record JBQCEF010000394.1, read on the forward strand.
AGCCGGCGTGTCCCTGCTCGTCGAGCCACGGGAAGTAGTGGTCGCTCATCACCTCGAAGTCGAAGCCCGCCTGCTCGGCGCCGGAGGCGTAGCGCACCAGGGAGCGCGGGTCGGACTGCTCGGTCATCAGCGTGTAGCCGTAGCGGGTCATCGGTTCCTCCGTCGGGTCGCGGCTCGACCGCTCCCCTACCCGACCGGTGGTCCGGCCATGCCCCGGCTGGTTCACTGGCAGCGACCCGCCTACGACGAAGAGGAGGATCTCGTGACCGTCGCCACCGATCTGCTCGTGGATGCACTCGACCGTGTCCGGGAGAGCGTGCACGCCGTCCTCGACGGCCTCGAGAGCGACCAGCTCACCTACCGCGTCGACCCGGAGGCCAACACCATCGCCTGGCTGGTGTGGCACCTGACCCGGGTCCAGGACGACCACGTGGCCGATGTGGCCGGCCGCGAGCAGTCGTGGCACGAGCAGGGCTGGTACGAGCGGTTCGGGCTGCCCTTCGGCCGCGACGAGCACGGCTACGGCCACAGTCCCGAGCAGGTCGGCGCGGTGGACGTCCCGGCCGAGCTGCTCGCCGGGTACTACGACGCCGTGCACCAGCGCTCCGTCGGCTACGTCCGCTCGCTGGACGACGACGACTTCGCCCGCGTCGTCGACGAGCGGTGGAACCCACCGGTCACCCTCGGCGTGCGCCTGGTCAGCGTGGTCAACGACTGCACCCAGCACGTGGGGCAGGCGGCCTACGTTCGCGGCGTCGCCGAGCGCATCGGCGGCTAGCTCGGACCGCTCCGCGGCCGGGGTACGCCGAGCCAGCGCGGCGCCTCGGCGAGGTAGACGTCGTAGTCGTCGCCGAACGTGCGGCCCAGGTGCGTCTCCTCGGCAGGCACCCCCGCCTGATAGACGGCCGCCGCGACGCCCGCCAGCGCGAGTGCTGCGGGCGAGCGCCGCACCAGCGCGGCGCCGCTCAGCGCCATCACGTAGCCGGTGTACTGCGGGTTGCGGGACCAGCGGTAGACCCCCGAGCGCACCAGCGGTCCGGTCCGGGTG